>NZ_JBZEGV010000052.1:0-18844 GCF_058312955.1 Mesorhizobium sp. LEGMi-168a | reverse complement strand
CGACCGTGGCGCGGATGATGGAATCCGGTTTCTTTTCCGAGATGTCCTCGATCTCCATGCCGCCGGCGGCCGACGCCACGATCATGACGCGCTCTTCCTTCCGGTCGAGCACGAAGCCGAGATAGAGTTCCTGCGCGATGTCGACCGCTTCCTCGAGATAGAGGCGCGAGATCAGCTTGCCGCGCGGACCGGTCTGCTGGGTCACCAGCTTGCGGCCGAGCATGGCTTCCGCCGCGTTGGCGATCTCCTCGTCATTGGAACAGAGTTTTATCCCGCCGGCCTTGCCGCGCGCGCCGGAATGGACCTGCGCCTTCAGCACCCATTTCGAGCCGCCGATCTCGCGCGCCCGGTAGGTTGCCTGCTCGGGGCTGTAGGCGAGGCCGCCGCGCGGCACATGCACGCCGTGGCGGGCCAGCAGTTCCTTGGCCTGGTATTCGTGAATGTCCATCTTGTCCTCCCGGTAATTGTCAGTGCGCCGCGGCGTGAGCCTGGCCGGCGCGCTCGATCGCCTCGCTCACCACCAGCACGTTGCGCGCCATGCGCTCCGATGCCGCGTCGATCATCTTGCCGTCGAGCGCGGCAGCACCCTTGCCGAGCGCTTCGGCTTCCTTCAGCACCTCGAGGATGCGCCGGGCGCGCGTGACCTCCTTTTCCGGCGGCGAGAACACGTCGTTGGCCAAAGCGATCTGCGAGGGGTGGATCGCCCATTTGCCTTCGATGCCGAGCGCCGCGGCACGCCTGGCAGCCGCCGTGTAACCTTCGGGATCGGAAAAGTCGCCGAACGGTCCGTCGATGGCGCGCAGACCGTAGGCCCGGCAGGCGACCGTCATGCGCGACAAGGCGAAATGCCACTGGTCGCCGGGATAGTCGGGGTTGAGCCCGCCGATGTTGACGGTGCGCGCCTTGTTGCTCGCGGCATAGTCGGCGACGCCGAAATGCATCGCTTCCAGCCGGCCCGGCGTGGCGGCGATCGCCTCGACATTGGCCATGCCGAGCGCCGTCTCGATGAGCGCCTCGAGGCCGACACGGGTCTTGAAACCCTTGGCCATCTCGATCTGGTTGACCATGGCCTCGACCATGTAGAGGTCGGCCGGCACGCCGACCTTCGGCACCAGGATGGTGTCCAGCCGGTCGCCGGCCTGTTCCATGACGTCGACGACGTCGCGGTACATGTAGTGCGTGTCGAGGCCGTTGATGCGCACCGACACCGTCTTGCCCTTGGCGCGCCAGTCGATGTCGTTGAGCGCCTGGATGATGTTCTTGCGGGCGCGTTCCTTGTCGGGCGGCGCCACCGCGTCCTCGATGTCGAGGAAGACGAAGTCGGCGGCGCTGTTCGCCGCCTTGTCGATCATCTCGGGGCTGGAGCCCGGAACCGCCAGCTCGCTGCGCTGGAGCCTCAGTTTCTTGAGGTGGTTGATGGTGTGGCTCATCGTGCGTTCCTCACGCCGCCTCGGCGACCGGCATCGCGGCGGTGCGCCGGAAATGTTCGATCGCGGCTGCCACGCCGGAGCCCGGCGCCAGGTCGACGCCGCAATCGAGCAGCGCCAGTTCGGCGGCGGCAAGCGATCCAAGCACCATCACCTCGTTCAGCCAGCCGAGATGGCCGATGCGGAAGACCTTGCCGGCCACCTTGTTGAGGCCGCCGCCCAGCGAGGTGTTGTATTTCTGGTAGGCGCGCTTGACGACGTCGGCGCTGTCGATGCCTTCCGGCACCAGGATGGCGCTGACCGTGTCGGAGTGCCATTTGCGCTGCTTGGCGCACAGCTTAAGCCCCCAGGCTTCGACCGCCTTGCGCACGCCCTCGGCCAGGCGATGATGACGGGCGAAGATGTTGTCCAGTCCTTCCTCGGCGATCAGGTCGAGCGAGGCGCGCAGGCCACGCAGCAACTGGGTGGCCGGCGTGTAGGGGAAATAGCCGGTGTCGTTGGCGCGGATCATGTCCTCGAAGGAGAAGTAGCAGCGTTGGTGGGTCGCGACCCGCGAGGCGGCCAGCGCCTTCTGGCTGACCGACAGGAAGCCGAGGCCGGCCGGCAGCATGAAACCCTTCTGCGAGCCGCTGACGGCGCAGTCGACGCGCCATTCCTCCTGGCGGAAGTCGATCGAGCCGATCGACGACACGCCGTCGACGAAGAGCAGCGCCGGATGGTTCGCGGCGTCGAGCGCGGCGCGGCAGCCGGCGACGTCGCTGGTGACGCCGGTCGCGGTCTCGTTCTGGGTGCAGAAGACCGCCTTGATGCGGTGCGCTTTGTCCGCGTGCAGCTTCTCGGCGTAGATATCCAGCGGGACGCCCGTTCCCCATTGGCAGTCGATGACCTCGACCTCGAAGCCGAGACGCTCGGCCATGTCGACCCACAGATGCGAGAACTGGCCGAAGCGCGACATCAGCACCTTGTCGCCGGGGCTGAGCACATTGGTCATCGCCGCCTCCCAGGCGCCGGTGCCCGACGAAGGGTAGATGAAGACGCGGCCGGTCTCGTTCTTGAAAACCTTCTTGATGTCCTCGAACAGCGGCAGCGTGAGATTGGGGAAGGAAGCGGCGCGCATGTCCTCCATCGGCAGGTTCATGGCCTGCCGGACCTCCTCCGGGATGTTGGTCGGTCCTGGGATGAAAAGATGGGTATAACCGGCCATGAAGTCCTCCTCGGCGAGCGGCAGACCCGCTCATGTCATCCTAGGAGCATCAATCGACAGCCACCTATCAACAACACCTGCCCGGATAGAAATGACCTATTGGCCGGATAGGTTTTTACCCACCCGGCCGGATGATGAAACTCCCGGCAATCGAAGCGAATCCTTGAAATCATTGCCGAGGCGCTGACAGGCCATCGTCGCTGGAAGCCTGTTCGGCGCGAACCGAAACCATTCTTTGGCGGCCGGGCGCGGGCTTGCGACTGCGTCCTGCCGCGCCTGAGAGTTCGGCGGGCAAAATGTGGCGGTAATCGAGAGAAGTTGAAGCAGGACATGGCCAGCCAAAGTGGCGGGCTCAACCTCTGTGGAAGAATACGCGAGAGACGCCTTTACCCCGCCTGGCGAACAGCATGCGGCTTCATGGGGGCGACGCGGTACCGTCCTGCCGGGAACATCGTATCAAACAGCGAGTTCACCAGCTTCCGTATCTGGCGCCCACGGGCACGGCTTGTTCAGTCCGGCCAAATGCCTGGCGACGTCGGAGCGCCGTCGTCATATCGTGACAGCCATTCCACGATCTTGGGTCGATTGGTGATGAAGCCCTTGTAGGTCGCAAGTTCCGTCGGCAGGTCGCGGATGACGCGATGGAAGCGTCTCGCCCATTTCGGCACCGTCACCAATTCGTCGAGCTTGATGAGGTAACAGCGGATCGGAAACACCAGGGCATTCGAGCGAGGGAGACGGAAGAAGGTCTGAAGCTCGACGCGCAAATGCATCATCTGCCCCATGTTCTCAAGCGTCAGGTCGCGCTTCATGACGCCCCATTTGTGATAATTCTCGGGGCTTGTATCGAGCAGGGGATTGACGGTCATCGTCCAGTTCAGGCGGCGCGCCGGCGAGCCCTGCTGCACATTCAGGAGGAATTTTAGGGCCCGCTGGAAGATTCCCATTTCGTGTGCCTTCGGCACTGGGGCGTGCCATTCGAAGAAGTTCATGCCAATGTCGAAATCGAGGCTCCAGTCGGCCTGTGTCGTCACCATGCCGGCGTCCATCCACAGGTTGTCGTCGCGCTGGTCGAGCAGCGCAAAGTCGCCCTGGGTCTGCCGCGTGATGTATTCCATCGGGCCACAGGGCAATGTGGTCTCATCGAGGAAGGTGAACTTCTGCTCGATGCCCAGCGGGCGGTTGATCCAATGCCATTTGGCCCCGTCCCGGTGCAGCTCGAAAAGCTCGGGATACTCCTGCGCCTTCGAGGTCATGATCAGCTCGAGCAGATCCCAGCCGGCCAAGGTCATGTGCGGCAGCGACTGGCAGCGCAACGGGTCTTCGGCAAGGACGCGTGCCCGATCGCGCATCTCTGAGACGTAGTGCTCATCGACGTCGAAAGTCCGCTCGTAGACGCTGCCTGGGCGGTATGATTTATGTGGCTCGAGGTTCACCGAGTACATGTAGCTGTCCTCGGGAAACGGGAACGGGAAGCGTTTGACCGCCTCCGGCGAGTTGCGGAAGGTGAAGTCGTCGTGGAAGGTTTCTTCCTTGAAGATGATAGTCATCGCAGCGTCCTCCTCGCTATCGATCCAGCACCAGTGTCCTGCCTTCGAAGCGGGACACGCACGGCATGATCTTGGTGCCGCTGGCACATTGCGTCGGCGTCAGCCAATGGTCCTTGTGCAGGAACGTTCCGTCACACTCGAGGACATCCGTCTCGCACTGACCGCAGGCGCCGCCGCGGCAAAGATAAGGCGCCTCGACGCCGGCTGCCTCTATGGCTTCAAGCAAGCTTTGATGTTCGCCGACCTGGATCACCTTGTTCGACCGCGCCAGAGCGACCTCGAAAGGCTTGCCTGAGGCAGGCGCAAGGAATTCCTCGTGATGGATCGCCTCGCGCGGCCATCCGAGCGCGGCGGCCGTCTTGCGCACCCAGGCGATCATGCCTTTAGGCCCGCAGACATAGACATGAGTGCCGAGCGGCTGTCCCTCGAGCAATGCCGGCAGGTCGATCTGCTCGCCACGGTCGTCATGGTAAAGATGCACGCGCGGGCGATAGTTGGCCACAAGCTCGTCGGCGTAAGAACCAAGGGACGCCGTCCGGATGGAATAATGCAGCTCGAAGTTGCCATTCATGGCGCCGAGTTGCTTGATCTGTGCCAGGAACGGCGTGATGCCGATGCCGCCGGCAAGCAGCAGATGCTTTCGCGCCCGCAAATCCAGAGCGAACAGATTGACCGGGTTGGAGATGACCATCTCCATCCCCGGCCTCACCTGCTGATGCATGAATAGCGAGCCGCCTCTTCCACTGTCGTCGCGGCGGATCGATATCGAATAGCCCTCCCGGTCGGCGGGATCGCTCATGATCGAATAGGGATTGCGGCGTACGCGATCCTGGTCGTTCATCTCCACGACCGTATGCGCCCCGCCCGAGAAGGTAGGCATCGGGCCGCCATCACGGCGCACGAACCTGAAACGGGTGACGAGCTCGTTGACTGGCGTGACCTCAGCCACTGTCACGGGTATTTTTGCGGCTCCTGCGCTCATCTGAAACGCTCCACCGATTCCGGAATGTTGCCTGGGTCCTCCGCGTCGATGCGCACGCCCTGGAAGGCCGCTATGCGGCGCGAATAGTGATCGCGCACGAACAGATGCAGACCGCAATGGGCGCATTGGAAAGGATCGTGTGTGACGTCTTCGGTGACGCCCTTGCAATGCACGCACTGCACGCGGCGCGCGGTGGAGCCGCGGTGCTCTGTCTGGATCGCGGAATGCGGTATGCCGGCCTGAGTGGCCTCGAGCATCGCCTGGCCCATCAGTCCCTCGGTCCCCGCCAGGTAGACCTGCAGGCCCATATGTGCTCCGGCCAAGATCCGCCTCAGCCGCGGAAGCGCGGCCTCGTAGCTCGGCCCGACATAGAGTTGGGCAGGGGCCAGTTGTTCCAGCCTGGCGGCGAACTTGTCCCCTGTCTTTTTGGGAATATAAACGATGTGCGCCGCGGCGAGGAAATCGGGGGGCGCAGAGGCGGCAAACTCGAGGATCGCCTCCGCACCTTCGGCGTCGGCGACCATCAGATGCAGCCGCCCCGGTCGCATCTCCAGCACGCCATAGACGGGGCGGCTTGGAATCGAGCCTTCTAACACTGACTTTGACCCTCGGCTCCGTTTTGGTTGGTTTGCGGGCTTGAGCCCTGCTTGCCGCGCCTCACCGCGACTTATCCCTTGGCGGTGCGACGCTTCTTTTCCGCATCGAAGAATGGCATCGAATGGGCGACGCAGGGGATTTCGCCGGTCGAATTCTGAACCGTCATCCTCACGCCGTCGACCGCGCAATCCACCGGCATGCGGGCAATGCCGATGTTGTGCTTGTTGAGGCTGGAGTACATGCCGATCGTCACCACGCCGACCTTCTTGCCGTCCTTCAGCAAAAGCGCGCCCTCCTCGGCCGGCGTCGTGCCTTCGAGCTTGACGCCATAGATCTTGAAGCGCTCCTTGCCCTTCAGCCGATAATGTTCCTCGGCGCCGCGGAAGCCCACCTTGCCGGGCGAAACAGTGAAGTCCAGCCCGAGCTCCCACAAGGTGTCGCCGGGACCTTCGTTCTCGAATGGATACCTTTCCGAATTGTCGTAAGGGAAGAAGAGCAGATAGCTTTCGGCCCTCAGCAGATCGAGCGTCGTGAACCGGCAGGGAATGATGCCCATGCTCGCGCCCTCCTCCAGGATCCGGTCCCAGATCGCTGGCGCATCCTGGCCGCGGCAGAAGATCTCGTAGCCGCGCTCGCCTGTGTAGCCTGTGCGCGAAATCGTCACCGGCAGACCGAACAGCGAGGTATGCATGTGGCTGAAGTAGTTCAGGTTCCGGATGCCTTCGACATGCTTGTTCAGGTAGTCGACGGCTAGCGGCCCTTGCAGCGACAGGTCGTGGAGATTGTCATCGAAGCGGATGGCAACGTCGCGGCCCGTGGCCGCCATGGTGAGCTGTTCATGGGCGCCGCCCGAGCCGTGCACGACCATCCAGCTGTTCGGCCCCATGCGGTAGATCACGCAGTCGTCGATGAATTTGCCGGCATCGTTCAGCATGGTCGCGTATACCGAACGACCGGGCATGATCTTCTCGGCGTTGCGCGTCGTGGCGCGGTCGATGATGTGGCTGGCCGCAGGCCCGTTCAGGTGCACTTTCTTCAGGCCGGAGACGTCCATAAGGCCGGCCTTGGTGCGGATCGCCAGATATTCGCGTTCCGGGTCGCCCGAATACTGCCAGGCGGTGCCCATACCGCTCCAGTCTTCGAGTTTCGAACCGAGCGCGCGATGGCGATCGGCGAGCGTGGAAAATCTCCAGGAATTGGTCATTGCATTCCCCTTTTTTTATACCAATTATTGAACCAGTTTGCGAGAACTGGTTCCTGAAATCAATACTCCTGTTAAAATTTTTTACCTGAGAGCAAAATGACCGATCGGACATCCCGGCAAGGAAGAGGCGAAGGCCAACAGAAACCGAGAACGAGACACCTGCGCGAAACAGACCGCCAAATGCCAGATTGGCGATCAGGATCAGTCGACCGCCAAAAGGGCGCGGTCATCGGTTACGGCTTGCGTGGCCAACCGGAACCATCGCAAATGGATGCGGACTTTCGGATGCCGAAAGGAACGTCGTTGATGTCATCGAAACATGAGGCTGCCTTGGCCCTCGTCGCGGATCATTCAATCACTGCCACGGTTCGTGTCGTGGTGGACACGCTGCTGGCGCGAATAACTTCTCAGCAATACACCACCGACGAACGGCTGCCCTCGGAACGAACATTGGCCGGTGAACTTGGCGTCGCCCGGAACACGGTTCGCGAAGCGCTGGACATACTCGAGAAACATGGCTTCATACGCCGGCGTGCCGGGAGCGGCAGCTTCGTGAAGGGTCAGGCAACTCCGGATGACGCGACCGGAGGTGTTGCTGCCGAGGCGAGCCCACTCGACCTCTTGGTGATGCGCGGAATAATCGAACCCGACATGATGAGGCTCGCCATCATCAACATGTCGCCGCGTGCCATTGAGGGACTGAGCGAGACCTTATCCGCCATGGAAGGGGTTCAAACCGAAGCGGCGGAGTTCGCCCGGCTCGAGGATGAATTCCACCGTCAGGTTGCCCGCGGCGCGGGAAATCCGCTACTGACGTCATGTTACGATCTGTTGATCCAGGCTCGCCGCCAGAGCTTCCGCGCTGCGCTCAACCGGCGGCATCTGACACCCAGGCGAATACAGGACTACCAGCGCCGCTACAACACGCTGCTCAACGCGATCATCGCCCGGGATATCGAGAGCGCTGTCGAATTCACCAAGCTGCTGCTGATTGAAGAACAAAAGCTGCTTCTGCAAGAAGATTGAGCTCGGCCGGTCCTATCCGGCGGCGATGCGCAGTTCTCCGGAGACACCGGAATGGCGCTGATCCCACATCAGCCCAAGCGCGCGCATTTCGTCGCGCAACCGGGCGCCGTGCCTCTGCAGCCAAGCCGGGACCGACCCAAAGGCTACGATTCGCGCCTGGCCATTCGTAATGCGCACGACGGGCCAGTCGCCGATCAGGGCGTTGTCGTTCCCGAACAGATCCGAGCCCGCCCATTTCGCTATCCCGAACGCATGCTCGCCGAGCCCGCCATGCTTCATCGCCGCGAGGACGGAGATAGGGGCTGCCGTTCCAGCTTTCTCGACCGCCGCATGCCAAAGATCGAGCGTGGCAACGTATTCCCAGGAAACCGCGCTCCAGCTGTCCGGGAAACGCCGATTGTACTCCGCGAAGAACTCGGCTGGGCGATTGAAGAAAAAGGCCTTGTCGCGGAGCTCCGGATCGTCGAAGTCCGGGAACTGGAACAGAAAGCCCTCCATGAAATCGATCGATGTCCGGTCGACCAGCCGCCGATAATAGTCGGCAGTACAGGAAATGATCTGCCCCCGAAATCCCGACCGGAAAGCAGCCTCGGTCAGCGCGTGAACCATTGGCTCATAGCTTGTGCACCAACACAAAATGTCGGGACTGCCGGCCAGCATCGCGCGCAGTATTTCGTCGGCGTTCGTAGTCTCCGGCGCGTAGCGGATCTCGCCCACCGACGCGATCCCTTCGGCCGCAAAGGCAGCCCGATAAGTCGCCAGCGAAGGCAGGCCCAGCGCATCCGTCTGGCTGCACATGGCGACGCGGCGCAAGTCGGGGCGGTTGCGTGCAAGCCATTCGACTGCCGTGACGTTGTAGAGGGGATGGATCTCGCTGGGCGCGATCAGGTACGGCGTGTCGGGCGAAAGATCGCTCGGCAGCAGCGTAGAGGTCAGGATCTTGCGCGACATTAGATAGTCCTGGACCGGGCGAAACGTGTCGCCTCCGTGCATCATCAGCAGCCCCACCCCGTGATCCTGCACGAGGCGCCGAGCTCCTTCCGCCGCCCGATTGGGGTCATAGCCGCAATCCTCGGCCAACAATTGAACGTTGTGCCGCGTCCCGCCGATGAGCATTCCGCCGGTGCGATTGATCCAGTCCACCCAGATGCGGCAGCCGTTCAATCCCGGCAGCCCCCAAGAGCGAACAGGCCCGCTGAGCGGCCCGAGAAAGCCTACTTTGACCACGCGTTGTGCGCCGACACCAAGCCGCTTGACCTGGGCGTTCACTGCTAGTCGTTGCACTAGGCTGGCGGCGTTCATGGCGCGCTCCTTACCCGACCGTTCATAAACCGAGGCCAATTCTGGCGCAAATCGATTTTCCCTCCATGAATATTAGTTGACAAGTTTGCCGTTTCGATCATAACTGGTTTGAACCAAAAGAACCAATCTATCATAAACCGGTTCAGACCAAATGGGAGAATCATGATGAAGAAACGGATTGCCGTCATCGGTGCCGGCCCGTCCGGCTTGGCGCAGTTGCGAGCCTTTGCGTCCGCTGCGCAGAAAGGCGCGGAGATTCCCGAAATCGTCTGCTTTGAAAAGCAGAGGAATTGGGGAGGGTTGTGGAACTACAGCTGGCGCACGGGCCTGGACGAATTCGGCGAGCCGGTGCATGGCTCGATGTATCGCTATCTCTGGTCCAACGGCCCCAAGGAGGGCCTCGAGTTCGCCGACTATTCCTTCGAGGAGCACTTCGGCAAGCAGATTGCCTCCTATCCGCCCCGGGCCGTGTTGTTTGACTACATCGAAGGGCGCGTGAAGAAGGCGGGCGTCCGCCCGTGGATCCGTTTTTCCACCGTTGTGAGGTCTGTGACCTGGAGCGCTGAGGACCGCAAGTTCACCGTGCGTGTGCACGATCTTCCCAACGACCGGTCCTATTCGGAAGAGTTCGACCACGTGATCGTCGCGTCGGGCCATTTTTCGACACCAAACGTGCCGGAGTTCCCCGGATTCGAAACATTCAATGGCCGCATCCTCCATGCTCACGACTTCCGCGACGCACGGGAATTTGTCGGTCAGGACATACTGATCATCGGCACCAGCTACTCGGCCGAGGATATCGGTTCTCAGTGCTGGAAGTACGGCTGCAAGTCGGTCACCGTCAGCCACCGTACGGAGGCCATGGGCTTCAAGTGGCCGGCCAACTGGAAGGAGGTGCCCCTACTGACCAAGGTCGAGGGCAACGTCGCAACCTTCAAGGATGGCTCGACCGCGACGGTCAACGCGATCATCCTCTGCACCGGCTACAAGCACCATTTCCCGTTCATGTCGGACGACTTGCGGCTGCGCACAGCAAACAGGTTGGCTACGGCTGACCTCTACAAGGGAGTGGTCTACGTCCACAATCCGGCACTGTTTTATCTCGGCATGCAGGACCAGTGGTACACCTTCAATATGTTCGATGCGCAGGCCTGGTGGGTGCGCGACGCTATCCTCGGCAGGATCAGGCTGCCTGCGTCCAAGAACGAAATGGTCACCGATGTCGAGAAGCGGGTGGCGGCCGAGGATGCAGGGGAGGACAGCTATGACGCGATCCGTTACCAGGGCCGCTATATCAAGGAGCTGATCGCCGAGACCGACTATCCAAGCTTTGACGTGGACGCCGCCGACGAGGCTTTCTTCCAATGGAAGAAGCACAAGATCAAGGACATCATGGGCTTCCGCAACAACAGCTACAAGTCCGTCATGACCGGCAGCATGGCGCCGCAGCATCACACGCCGTGGAAAGATGCGCTGGACGACACGATGCAGAGTTATCTGAGCAACTGAGCTTGCGTTGCCGAGCCACTTTTCCCGAAGCCCTATGGACCGTTCACTCTCCCGTGCCGCGCTCAGAGCAGTTTCGGGCAGATGACGAGATGAGAGAGGAGGAGCCAGGATGCTGACTACACAGACCGCGCATAGGTCGTTTAGTTTCTACCTCTTGCCTGGCTTCTCGCTTCAGGCTTTCTCCTGCGCGGTAGAAGTACTGCGGTTAGCCAACGAAGCAATCGGGAAAAACGTCTACAGCTGGCAAGTCATATCTGAAGACGGGCAGCCTGTGATGTCGAGTTGCCGGCTGACCGTCGCCATCGACTCCACGTTGAAAGATGAACGCGAGCGAACCCAAAAATCAAATTTGACGTCAGCCGCGGTGATTTGCGGCGGCAGCGCCATCCCGCGCCCAAACAGGCAACTCGATGCCTGGCTAAGGGAATGCCGCATGCGCCGCATCCCCCTCGTCTGCATCGGCAGTGGCACCCTCGTTGTCGCGCGGGCCGGATTGGCCGACGGGCGTCGGTGCGCCGTTCACTGGGAGCAGCTTCCGTTATTTTGCGAGCAGTTTCCGGGGATAGAGTCCACCCAGACGGCCTTTGAACATGACGGAGATCTGCATACCTGCTCGGGTGGGGATGCGCCTTTCGACATGTTTCTACACTTGGTCGAACGGGACCATGGTTCAGTTGTCGTCAATCGCGTCTGCGAAAAAGCCATCGCATACCGAATGCGTTCGGCCGGGGAGCGACAGCGTCTGCCCCTTCATTCTCGCGTCAAGCTCAACCACAAGGCAGTGATGAAGGTCATCAGCCTGATGGAGGCAAGCCTGGATGACCCTATGCCGGTCGACGACCTTGTCGCGTTGAGCGGAATATCGCGCCGGCAGATCGAAAGGCTTTTCGACAGGGAGTTGGGACGCTCGCCGAACCGATACTACATGGAACTGCGCCTGGAGCGCGCGCAGCTTCTTCTTGTGAGCACAAACCTGCCGGTCGTGGAAGTTGCGGTGGCCTGCGGTTTTGTCTCGCCGTCGCACTTTTCCAAAGTCTATCGCGAAGCCTACGGATGCGCTCCGCATCAGACACGATTGGCTGCCCGTGCGGACGGGCGCGTCGACCTGATGGACCCGACGCTGCTGGGATTGGACTGCATCGAGGTATCCCAGCACAGGTTGTCGATGACGGCGTAGCCACTCAAGCAGCTGAGCCCCAGCCTCAGCGAGGAGGTAACGATGCTGACCACGATCTACCCTCCCGTCCGCGGTGGACCGCCGCAGCCGAGCCGTATTTTTCGTCCCGGCGGATTGGCCCTGCCCGCCGGCACCGAGCGCTACATCGTTGGCGGCGCCGGAGCGATGCTGATCGACATTGCGGCGGGCGACAGCATCACGGTAACGAATGACGAGGGCGGCCAAATCTGCGAGGTCGTCGTGGCCGACGCGTCGGGCAGTATTGACGCCGGCATCGTAGGCCATGGTCCGAACTCGGATGCGGCGGGTTTGAAGGCGCTGCTGACCAGTCAGGACGGCAGCCTGCAACGGCTGTGCAAGGCGCTCGAGATCCGTGGTATCGACCTCGCCGCGGCGGGCGGGGTTCGCTTCTTCGACACGACAACACCGCCGAAGACCAATGTCGAGCTGACCGTCCAGCGCGGTGGCTGGCTCGTCATCGCCGCGCCAGGAACCGACATGGCGCCAGACGGCCAGGAGACTGCGACGCCGCTGACCGTCCATGTGCGGCGCGCGACGATACGCTTGCGTGAGACCTCCCGGGATTTGCCGGATCCGCTTGCCGATCCGGTTCTCGACCTTCGCGTGCACTCGTCGACGGCAGAGGCCTATTTCGTCAAGGCCGGGGACTACATTCAGATCATCGATGTCGACGGACGCCAGTGCACCGATTTCCAGTGCTTTTCGGCGCGCAAATTGGACAAGGATAAGGAGCATGCGCTCGACGTCACCGCCACGCGCAGCGCGATGGGGCATGCCTATCCGTTGCCCGGCCTGCATTCGAAATACTACGACCAGGACTTCCTGCCGCTGGTCGAGGTCGTGCAGGACACTTGCGGCCGGCACGATGCGTTCTCGCTGGCGTGCTATGCGAAATATTATGACGATATCGGCTATCCGGGCCATATCAACTGCACGGAAAACTTCAACAAGGCGCTCGGCTCATACGGCGTCGGTCCGCGCGGCGGCTGGATGGCTGCCAACTTCTTCTTCAATACCGGGATCGACGCGCATGGCGTCATGTATGCCGACGAGCCATGGTCGCGGCCTGGCGACTACGTGCTCTTGCGGGCGCTGACCGACCTCGTTTGCGTCAACTCCGCCTGCCCTGATGACACAACGGCGGCCAATGGCTGGAATCCGACCGACATCCATGTGCGCACCTATTCAGGGGTCGAGAAATTCCAACGCGCCGTGGCGGTCCGCGCCACTCCCGATTCGGAGCCAAAGATGACCAAGGAAACTGGGTTTCACGACCGCCTGTCCAAGCTGACCCGCAACTTCGTGGAGTATCGCGGCTACTGGCTGGCCAACAGCTACGCACAAGCCGGGCCGATCGACGAATACTGGGCTTGCCGGCAGAAATCAGTGCTGATGGACCTTTCCGCCCTGCGCAAGTTCGAGGTGACGGGACCGGATTCGGAAGCGCTGCTTCAGTACACGCTGACGCGTGACGTGAAGAAGCTGGCCGTCGGCCAGATCGTTTATAGCGCCATGTGCTACGAGCATGGCGGCATGATCGACGACGGCACGTTGTTCCGCCTCGGCCAGGACAATTTCCGATGGGTCGGCGGCGACGAGTATTCGGGCATGTGGCTGCGCGAACAGGCGGAAAAGCTCGGCCTCAACGTCCTGGTCCGCAGTTCCACCGATCAGTTGCACAACATTGCCGTGCAGGGGCCGGAGAGCCGCGAGTTGCTGAAGAAGGTAATCTGGACGCCGCCGCATCAGCCATCGATCACCGAACTCGGCTGGTTCCGATTCACCGTTGGCCGCATCGGTGATGACCAGGGCCCACCTGTCGTGCTGTCGCGCACAGGCTATACGGGCGAGCTGGGCTACGAGGTCTGGTGTCATCCCAAGCACGCGGGGGAGGTCTTCGACGCGATCTGGGCCGTAGGACCGGCGCACGGATTGACGCCCATGGGCTTGGCCGCGCTCGATATGGTTCGGATCGAGGCGGGATTGATCTTCGCCGGCTATGACTTCTCTGATCAGACCGACCCGTTCGAGGCGGGCATCGGCTTCACCGTGCCGCTCAAGTCCAAGGCCGACGACTTCATCGGGCGGGACGCGCTGATCCGGCGCAAGGAACATCCGTCACGCAAGATGGTCGGGCTGGACATCGAAGGGGCCGTCGCGGTCGGCCACGGCGACTGCGTCCATCTTGGACGCGCGCAGATCGGCGAGGTCACATCGTCAATGCGTTCGCCGATCCTCGGCAAGAACATCGCGTTGGCGCGCATCGACGTGGCCCATGCCGATGTCGGCACGCAGGTCGAGATCGGCAAGCTCGACGGCCACCAGAAGCGGCTGCCCGCCACGATCGTCCCGCTGTCGCACTATGATCCCAAGAAAACCCGTCCACAGTCCTGACGCACATGGAACCAGCAGCCAAGGAAACTCTTCTTGCGCAGATCGGCGGCGAAACGGCTTTGCGCCGTCTGGTCAACTGCTTCTACGACCTGATCGAGACCGATCCTCGCGGAAAGTCGTTGCTGCGACTGCATTTTCGCGGACACGGTGTCGACCATGCCCGCGAGGAACAGTTCAACTTTCTGTGCGGCTTCCTCGGCGGGCGTCGTCACTATCAGGAAAAGCACGGGCGCATGGACGTCCGTCTCATGCACGCGCATGTGCCGATCTCGGCAGCCGACGCCGAAGACTGGCTGGCTCTGATGGATCGAGCGATCGCCGAAATGCAGCTTTCAGGCCCGCCGGTAGACAAGATGCGCCTGGCATTCCGCCGTGTCGCACTGACGTTGATCAACGATCTTGGGGAATGGGGGGCGGGAAACGCGCTTAACCACATCGAGGAGCGTCGACGATCTTTATTGCAATGAAATAAAGAATGCTAGCAGGAATAAGCATAACCGGCAGAGGGAAGCCGGATCGCAGGAACACTCAACCTCTAACAATGGGAAAAGAGCCATGAGCGCTTTATCGGAGACTTACGCGGAGGGAACCGCGGGGCAGTTGCATAGAAGCATTGACTGGCGAGGCGCCTTCTGGGTGGCGAGCGGCGTCCCCGCCCTCGTTCTGTTCTCGATCGGCGGCATAGCTGGCACGACTGGCAAGCTGGCCTTCCTGATCTGGACCGTGTCCATGATCATGGGTTTTCTGCAGTCGTTCACATATGCCGAAATCGCCGGGCTGTTTCCCAACAAGTCCGGCGGCGCCTCGGTCTATGGCGCAACCGCCTGGCTGCCTTATTCGAAGTTCATCGCGCCATTGTCGGTGTGGTGCAATTGGTTCGCCTGGTCGCCGGTGCTGTCGCTCGGCTGCTCCATCGCCGCCGCCTACATTCTCAATGCGCTGGCGCCGGTTCCGGTCTTCACCGAGACCTCTCCGCAAGTCGTTGCCTACCTCGGGACCCACGCCGGTACGAGCGCGGCCGATGCCATCGCAGCGGTGACGGCTGCCGCAACGCCTGCGATCCGCAACTGGTCGCTCTTCAGCCACACGCTTGGGCCTGTCAGTTTCTCATTGAACGCCACCTTCTTCATCGGCGCGGTGCTGATGCTGATCATCTTCGCGATCCAGCACCGCGGCATCCTGGGCACTGCCAGCGTGCAGAAATATATCGGCCTGCTTGTCATCATCCCGATGCTGATCGTCGGCGTCGTGCCGATCTTCACCGGCCAGATCGACTGGGCGAATTTCTCGCCTCTGGTGCCGCTGGCCGCCGCCTACGCGCCCGACCCGGGCTCATGGAACATCGCCGGATGGACGCTGGCGCTCGGCGGCATGTTCATCGCGGCATGGTCGACCTACGGCTTCGAGACCGCCGTCTGCTACACGTCGGAGTTCAAGAATCCCGGCACCGATACCTTCAAGGCCATCTTCTATTCCGGCCTGCTCTGCATGCTTCTGTTCATCCTGGTGCCCTTCACTTTCCAGGGCGTGCTTGGCCTCAACGGCATGCTGGCAACGCCGATCGTGGACGGCTCGGGCGTCGCCGACGCGTTGGCCGGCATGGTCGGCGGCGGCTACCTGATCCACAGCCTCCTGGTGATGCTGATGATCCTGGCGCTGGTGCTCTGCATCATGACGGCGATGGCCGGCTCCTCGCGCACGCTCTACCAGGGCTCCGTCGACGGCTGGCTGCCGCGCTATCTGAGCCACGTCAACGAGCACGGCGCGCCTACCCGGGCGATGTGGACCGACCTTTGCTTCAACCTGATCGTGCTGGCTATCGCGTCGGCTGACGCGACCAGCTTCTTCTTCATCCTCGCGGTGTCGAACTGCGGCTATATCATCTTCAACTTCCTCAACCTCAACGCCGGCTGGATCCATCGGATCGACAACGGCCATATCGAGCGCCCCTGGAAGGCGCCGACCTGGCTGCTGGGGATCGGGGCATTGTTCGCCTACGTCAACGCCATCTTCATGGGTGCCGGTGCCAAGGTTTGGAACCCAATGGCGCTGTGGGCCGGCCTGATAACCGCATCGCTGATCATTCCGGTGTTCTGCTTCCGGCACTACATTCAGGACGGCGGCAAGTTCCCCGATCATATGCTGGACGATCTCGGCATGAAGTCCACCGACCTCAGAGCCAAGAAGGCCGGAATCTTGCCCTACGCGACGCTGGTGGCTGGCCTGATCGTGGTACTCATCGCCAACCGGATCTTCGTACTTTGATCGGCGACAGCCTGACCATTTTCGAACCGGGAAACGTTCCCTCCTCCAGGCCGCGTTGAACCGCGGTTGCCTGGTCACCGCCTGCAAGGCCGGGCGGTGACTTTCTTTTTGGATCCTGCGTAGCCGCCGGCAAATTGATTGAGGCAGACGCCATCAAAATTATTTCTTAGTATGAATTTTTTTTTCCTTATAGTTGACTTGCAGCCCAGATAGTTGCAGGATTTTTGCAACTTGATTTTCGAAGTTCGACGGCAAAACGACGCCGTATTCATTCCCTGGAGCGGAGAGAGGCAATGGCTGAAGTGATCGACGGCAGGGCGGTTGCAGCCGATGTGATCGCAAAGGTCACAAGCGCGAGCAGCGAACTGGCTGCTTCCAAGAATGTCAAACCTGGGCTCGCGGTTATCATCGTCGGCGAGGATCCGGCAAGCCAAGTCTATGTGGCTGCGAAGTCGCGCACAGCGAAGGAATGCGGTTTCAATTCGCTTCAACACACCCTGCCCGCGGATGTCAGCGAAGCTTACCTGATGGATCTCATCGAGGTTTTGAACCATGACCGGACGATCCACGGCATTCTGGTGCAGTTGCCGCTTCCGGGTCACATCGATGCCGGCAAGGTTATTCAGGCGATTGTGCCGGAGAAGGACGTCGACGGCTTCCATTTTGTCAATGTCGGCAAGCTCGGCACCGGTGAGGTCGACACGGCCTTCGTGCCCTGCACACCGGCCGGCTCGATGCTGCTGATCGAGCGCGTTCACGGCAAGGATCTTTCCGGCCTCAATGCAGTGGTCGTCGGTCGCTCCAACATCGTTGGCAAGCCGATGGCCAACCTTCTGCTTGCCGCGAACGCCACCGTCACCGTTGCTCACAGCAGGACCAAGGACCTCCCGGAGCTTTGTCGTAGCGCAGACATCCTGGTCGCTGCTGTCGGCCGGCCGGAAATGATCCGGGGTGAGTGGGTCAAGCCAGGAACCACGGTGATCGATGTGGGCATCAACCGCATCGCCACGCCGGAAAAGGGTAGCGGCAAGAACCGCTTGGTTGGCGACGTCGCCTATGCCGAGGCGGCAGACCATGCCGGCGCGATCACGCCGGTACCCGGCGGCGTTGGACCTATGACGATCGCGCTTCTGATGGCAAACACGCTGACCTCAGCCTACCTCGCCAGCAACCTGCCGAGGCCACAGTTTTAGAACCACAACATGCACTTCCGACAACCCAATCTTCGAGGCAAATGACCATGGCCGAATTCAAATCCGACATCGAGATCGCGCGCGCCGCCAAGAAGAAACCGATCCAGGAGATCGGCGCCAAGATCGGCATCCCGTACGAGCACCTTTTGCCCTACGGCCACGACAAGGCGAAGGTCTCGGCCGAGTTCATCAAATCGGTGAAAGGCAACAAGGACGGCAAGCTGATCCTGGTCACCGCCATCAACCCGACGCCGGCCGGCGAAGGCAAGACGACCACCACGGTCGGCCTCGGCGACGGCCTGAACCGCATCGGCAAGAAGGCGGTCGTGTGCATCCGCGAAGCCTCGCTCGGCCCGAATTTCGGCATGAAGGGCGGCGCCGCCGGCGGCGGCCTGGCCCAGGTCGTGCCGATGGATGACATGAACCTCCACTTCACCGGCGACTTCCACGCCATCACCACCGCCCATAACTTGCTTTCGGCGCTGATCGACAACCACATCTACTGGGGCAACGAGCTCGGCATCGACATCCGCCGCGTTGCCTGGCGCCGTGTCATGGACATGAACGACCGGGCGCTGCGCGAGATCATCTGCTCGCTGGGCGGCGTCGCCAACGGTTTCCCGCGCGAAGCCGGCTTCGACATCACCGTCGCCTCCGAAGTGATGGCGATCCTGTGCCTCGCCACCGACCTCAAGGACCTCGAGAAGCGCCTCGGCGACATCATCGTCGCCTATCGCCGCGACAAGTCGCCGGTCTATGCTCGCGATCTCAAGGCCGACGGCGCCATGGCGGTGCTGTTGAAGGACGCCATCCAGCCCAACCTGGTGCAGACGCTGGAGAACAACCCGGCCTTCGTGCATGGCGGTCCGTTCGCCAACATCGCACATGGCTGCAACTCGGTCGTCGCCACCACGACGGCGCTGAAGCTTGCCGACTATGTCGTCACCGAAGCCGGCTTCGGCGCCGACCTCGGTGCCGAGAAGTTCTTCGACA
>NZ_JBZEGV010000051.1:0-19708 GCF_058312955.1 Mesorhizobium sp. LEGMi-168a | reverse complement strand
ACAGGCGAACGTTCTCCAGCGTATCCAGCCGATCGGCAAAGCTGCGCGTGCTGATGACCTCGCTGTAATAGCGCTCCGACGTGTCGATGTTGTGGTTGTAGTAGTCGAGCCCCGCCTGCTTCAGTCGAGCGGCTTGCTCGAGATCGAGCATGCCGAGCGTCATGCAGGTTTCCATGCCGAGCGCCTTGACGCCTTCGACCATGGCGACCACCGCATCCATGTCGCGCGGCTTGGGGTTGCGCCAGGCAGCACCCATGCAATAGCGGGTGGCGCCGGGTCGCGCGCCTTGGTCGCTTCGGCGATAACCCGCTTGACCTCCATCAGCTTCGAGGCCTTCAGGCCGGTTTCGTGATGCGCCGACTGACTGCAATAGCCGCAATCCTCGGGGCAGCCGCCCGTCTTGATGCTGAGCAGCCGGCTGAGCTGGACCTTGTTGGGATCGAAATTCTGACGGTGAACGGTATGCGCCAGGAAGAGCAGATTGTTGAAAGGTGCGTCGTGAAGGGCCCGAGCCTTCTCCAGGGTCCACAAAGGCCGGGCGCTTTCCGCGCTCACTTGTGATCCACTCACTACCATTTTTTCTCCCCTCATGCCGAAGCAGACCGTCTCTACCATTCTGCTCGGTATTCCACTCCTCAAGTCGAGACCATTAGCGAATCGCGAATTCGTGCTAGACGGCTGCAATTTTGATGCTGGCCCGAAAGAGTTCGGCTCAGGCGGTCGGCTGCCGCGATCAAAGGCCAGGAACTGGAGCAATTTCGAGGACCGTTGCGGACCACAACGACATCAATTCCCAGTATGGGCACTTCGCCGGATTGTCCGGGCGTTCATTGATTGCGATGCCGGCCCTCAAGGAGGTCGATAACCGCACGTGCCGCATCCAAGATATGCGTTCCAGGGCCGAATATGGCGGCCACCCCATGTTCCATCAGGAACTGATAGTCTTGGCGTGGCACGACGCCACCGCATACGACGATAATGTTTTCCGCACCTTTTGCTTTCAGTGCCTCGATCAGTTGCGGCAGCAGTGTCTTGTGTCCGGCCGCGAGCGAGGAAGCGCCGATGACATGAACCTCAGAGACCACCGCCATGGCCGCGGCCTCTTCCGGCGTCTGGAAAAGCGGCCCCGCGACCACATCGAAACCGATATCTCCGAAGGCCGATGCGATCACTTTGGCCCCGCGGTCGTGGCCATCCTGACCGAGCTTGGCCACCATCAGCTTCGGCCTCCTGCCAAGCGACACGGCGACCTCCCCGACACGGGAAAGCAACGTCTTGTATTCCGGCTCCTCCCGAAAGGCAGCTCCGTAGACGTCCGTAGTTACCTCGGGAGCGGCCCTGTGATCGCCGAAAGCGCGGCGCAAGATGTCCGAAATTTCACCCACTGTCGCGCGAGCGCGCGCCGCTTCGACGGCCGCTTCGAGAATGTTGCCCTTGCCGCTGGCTGCGGTCTCGCCAAGCGCGGCAAGGGCTGCGCCGACGCGCTTGGGATCGCGTTGACGCTTGGTCTGTCCGATGTCGCGGATCTGCGCCTCGCGCACCGCCGCATTGTCTATCTCAAGGACATCGATTGCGGTCTCGTTCTCCAGTCGATACTTGTTGACGCCAACAATCACCTCGTCGCCGCGATCGACCGCCGCCTGTCGGCGGATGGCCGCCGTCTCGATCAGGCGCTTCGGCAAGCCCTCGATTACGGCCTTGGTCATTCCGCCGATGGCCTCGATCTCCTCGATGAGCGCCCACGCCTTCTCAGCAAGCTCAGTAGTCAGACTTTCAACGTAATACGAGCCGGCCAGCGGATCGACGACCTTGGTGACGCCTGTTTCGTGCTGAAGGATAAGCTGGGTGTTGCGCGCGATACGCGCCGAAAACTCGGTCGGCAGCGCGATCGCTTCATCGAATGAGTTGGTGTGCAGTGACTGCGTGCCACCGAGCACGGCGGCGAGCCCCTCATAAGCGGTGCGCACGATGTTGTTGTAGGGATCCTGCTCCTGCAGCGACACGCCGGATGTCTGGCAATGCGTGCGCAGCATCAGCGATGAAGGCTTCTTCGGCTGGAACTCTTCCATAATACGCGACCACAGAAGTCGCGCTGCCCGCAGCTTGGCGGTCTCCATGAAGAAATTCATTCCGATAGCGAAGAAAAACGACAATCGTCCGGCAAAATCGTCGATGTTGATGCCCTTCTTCAACGCCGCGCGTACGTATTCTCGCCCGTCGGCCAGCGTGAAGGCGAGTTCCTGCACCAGCGTCGCGCCGGCCTCCTGCATGTGATAGCCGGAGATGGAGATCGAGTTGAACTTCGGCATCTCCTTCGCGGTGTACTCGATGATGTCGGCAACGATCCGCATCGAGGGTTCGGGTGGGTAGATATAGGTGTTGCGGACCATGAACTCCTTCAGGATGTCGTTCTGGATGGTCCCGGAAAGCTCGGCGTGCGAGCAACCCTGTTCCTCGCCGGCGACGATGAAGCAAGCGAGGATCGGCATGACCGCACCGTTCATCGTCATCGACACTGAGATTTCCTTGAGCGGAATGCCGTCGAAAAGAACCTTCATGTCCTCAACGCTGTCGATGGCCACACCCGCCTTGCCGACATCGCCGACCACGCGCGAATGGTCGCTGTCATAACCGCGATGCGTGGCGAGATCGAAGGCAACCGACACGCCCTGCTGGCCCGCCGCGAGCGCTTTGCGGTAGAAGGCGTTGGACTCCTCAGCGGTCGAGAAGCCGGCATATTGCCGGATCGTCCACGGCCTGCCCGCATACATGGTAGCGCGCGGCCCGCGGACGAAGGGCTTCAGTCCGGGAAGCGAACCGAGGTGGCAGGCCCGCTCGAGATCTTCGGTCGTGTAGAGCGGCTTGACGTCGATACCCTCGGGCGTGCGCCAGACGAGGGTGTCGGGCGATGCCTTTAGCTCCCGCTCGGCAAGAGTAAGCCATTCAGTGAGTTTGGCATCGACCATCATTCGAACTCCAGAATGGGTTCGTCCACGGCCAGGCTTGCCCCCGCCAAGACGGCGATCCGTTTGACGACGGCCCGCCGTTCGGCGCGCAGGACGTTCTCCATTTTCATCGCCTCCACCGTTGCAAGAATCTGGCCAGCCTCGACCGACTCTCCTTCGGAAACGGCAATCGCCGTGATCATACCGGGCATCGGGCAAAGCAGTAGTTTGGAAGTATCTGACGGCAGCTTCTGCGGCATCAACCGCGCCAGTTCGGCGACAGGTGGGCTGCGTACATAGGCGACAACATCCATGCCGCGCCAGCGCAGTCCGTAGCCGGTTCCTGACCGGGACGTTTTGATCGCCGTGCTTTCGGCGCCAATTTGAAAATGCGCGAGGGACCGTCCCGGCACCCAGTCGCTTGCAACGGTCAGGAGTGAGCCGTCATCAAATGACACTGTGGTTCCGTCTTGCTGATCGCGCACGGCGACCGGAAAGGCATGGTTGCCAAGTGTGACGATCCAATCGCCGGAGACTTTTCGACGATGATTGTCCATCGCGCCGGAGATCAGGACATCACGATGCTGGAGCGTCCAGTTGATGTATGTCGCGACGGCTGCGAGCTTGCGCTCATCCACATCGGTTGGGATCACACCGGCGAATCCGTCCGGAAACTCCTCGGCGATAAAGGCTGTGCTCAGCCGCCCCTCGCGAAACCGGGGATG
This sequence comes from Mesorhizobium sp. LEGMi-168a, assembly GCF_058312955.1. NCBI lineage: Bacteria > Pseudomonadati > Pseudomonadota > Alphaproteobacteria > Hyphomicrobiales > Phyllobacteriaceae > Mesorhizobium > Mesorhizobium sp. LEGMi-168a. The sequence goes on along the minus strand of NZ_JBZEGV010000051.1, from coordinate 16,038 downwards.
GTCCAGGACAGCGGAGAGAAACGGCAGATTGTGGCCAATGCCTTCCACTTCGAAATTATCCAGCGCGGCGCCCATGGCGTTGATTGCGCCCAGCCGGTCAGGCGCCCAGGCGCAGAGCTTGGCGATCATGGGGTCGTAGTGCGTCGAAATTTCCGAGCCCTCGACCACACCGGTGTCGTTGCGAATAAGTGAGCTGTCCGCGCGCCTACCTTCGGCTGGCGGCCTGTAGCGCGTCAGGCGACCGATCGAGGGTAGGAAATTGCGATACGGATCTTCGGCGTAGAGCCGGCTTTCGATCGCCCAGCCGTTCAGCCTCACATCCTCTTGGTCAAAGCGCAGCTTCTCGCCGGCCGCAATCCGGATCATTTCCTCGACCAGATCGATGCCGGTCACAAGTTCTGTGACCGGATGCTCGACCTGAAGCCGGGTGTTCATCTCGAGGAAGTAGAAGTTGCGGTCGCGATCAACGATGAATTCAACGGTGCCTGCCGAGTGATAGCCGACTGCCTTGGCCAGGGCGACGGCCTGCTTGCCCATCGCATGTCGAGTCGCTTCGCCGATGAACGGGGAGGGGGCCTCCTCGATGATCTTCTGGTTTCGGCGCTGGATCGAGCATTCCCGCTCGCCGAGGTAGACGATATTGCCATACTGATCGCCGAGCACCTGAATCTCGATGTGGCGTGGCTCGGTGATGAATTTCTCGATGAAGATACGGTCGTCGCCAAAGGCGTTCTTGGCCTCGTTTTGCGAGGAGTGAAATCCTTCGCATGCCTCGATCTCGTTCCGGGCAATGCGCATGCCTTTGCCGCCACCGCCGGCGGATGCCTTGATCATGACAGGAAAGCCAATCTCCGCGGCGATGCGCACCGCGTCCTTTGCATCCTCGATGAGGCCCATGTGGCCAGGTACAGTGGAGACACCGGCAGATGCCGCGATCCTTTTCGACGTGATCTTGTCGCCCATCGCCTCGATGGCGACGGGCGAGGGCCCGATGAAGGCGATGCTCTTGGCTTTGAGCGCGTCGGCGAAATTCGAATTCTCAGATAGGAAACCGTAGCCCGGATGAACCGCATCGGCCCCCGTTGTGGTGACGGCATCAAGGATATTCGCAATACGAAGATAGGACTGGGCTGAGGCGGCAGGCCCGATATGGACCGCCTCATCGGCCTGCCGGACGTGCAAGGCGTCGCGGTCAGCGTCGGAATAGACGGCAACGGTAGCTATACCAAGCCTCCGCGCCGTTTTGATCACCCGGCACGCGATCTCGCCACGATTGGCAATCAGGATCTTCTTGAACATCTTTTTGCGTACTCAAAGCGGAATGGTGTCGTGCTTCTTCCAGCGCGTCTCGACGCTCTTGCCGCGCAGAGCAGCGAACGCACGCGCGATCCGCTTGCGTGAGGAATGCGGCATGATCACCTCATCGATGAAGCCACGCTCGGCGGCAATGAAGGGGTTGGCGAAACGCTGCTCGTATTCCTTGGTATGAGCGGCAAGCCTCTCTGGATTGCCGAGTTCGGACCGGTAGAGGATCTCGGCCGCGCCCTTTGCACCCATCACCGCGATTTCGGCGGTCGGCCAGGCGTAGTTGATGTCCGCGCCGATATGTTTCGAGGCCATCACGTCGTAGGCGCCGCCATAAGCCTTGCGTGTGATCAACGTGACCATCGGCACGGTCGCCTGCGAGTAGGCAAACAGCAACTTGGCGCCGTGCTTGATGACGCCGCCATATTCCTGCGCGGTGCCCGGCAGGAAACCCGGCACGTCGACGAGTGTCAGGATCGGGACGTCGAAGGCGTTGCAGAAGCGCACAAAACGCGCCGCTTTGCGGGAGGAATCGATGTCGAGGCATCCGGCCAGCACCATCGGCTGGTTGGCGACCACGCCGACCGTCCTACCCTCGATGCGCACAAACCCGGTGAGGATGTTCCGGGCAAAGGCGACCTGAAGCTCGAAGAAGTCGGCTTCGTCGGCAACAGCAAGGATCAACTCCTTCATGTCGTAAGGCTTGTTAGCACTCTCCGGCACGAGCGCGTCGAGGCGCAACTCGATCCGCTCGGGACCGTCATAAAACGGCCGCACTGGCGGCTTTTCCCGGTTGTTCAGCGGCAGGAAATCAAACAGCCGCCGGACTTCTTCCAGAGCCTCGACATCGTTTTCGAAAGCCCCGTCCGCAACAGAGGATCTTTGCGTGTGGGTTGCGGCGCCGCCAAGTTCCTCCGCGGTCACGACCTCGTTTGTGACCGTCTTGACCACATCGGGGCCAGTCACGAACATGTAGGAGGAATCCCGAACCATGAAGATGAAGTCGGTCATGGCCGGCGAATAGACCGCGCCGCCGGCGCACGGGCCCATGATCACCGAAATCTGCGGAATGACGCCAGAAGCATCGACATTGCGCTTAAAGACGTCGGCATAGCCGGCAAGTGACGCGACACCCTCCTGGATGCGCGCGCCGCCGGAATCGTTGAGACCGATCACCGGCGCCCCGTTGCGCACTGCCATATCCATGATCTTGCAGATCTTTTGAGCGTGTGTTTCCGACAGCGACCCGCCAAGCACCGTGAAGTCCTGTGAGAAGACATAAACGAGTCTGCCGTTGATCGTACCCCAGCCTGTAACCACACCATCTCCGGCAACCTTCTGGGCAGTCATGCCGAAGTCTGTCGCACGATGCGTGACATACATGTCGTATTCTTCGAAGGAGCCTTCATCGAGAAGCACCACGAGACGCTCGCGGGCGGTCAGCTTGCCTTTGGCGTGCTGGGCATCGACACGCTTCTGCCCTCCGCCCATGCGGGCCTGCGCACGACGGACCTCGAGTTGTTCGAGAACGCCTCGCATCAGCGTCCTGCCTTTCCTTCGAATAGGTGCCAAGCCACCGACGACTGCATCGCGGTAACCCAGCTTTGTATTGAACTCGGCCTTGCTCTGGACAATCGCACGAACGCCTCCCGCAGAAATGAACTCCGCATTAGTTCGTCGGCAATGAAAGGAAAAGGATTGACCGGGTGCGGTTGCGAAATGTATGGAATTGCGAACAGCAAAATGCGAATTTGCAAATGGCTAACAATAAGCTTTTCGTTGGGCGCCGCGTCCGCGAACTACGGGAGGCCAGCAAGGCCACTCAGGCGACATTCGCTGAGCGGCTGGGGATTTCGACCAGCTACCTGAACCAGATAGAAAATAACCAGCGACCCGTGTCAGCAGCAGTGCTTCTTGCGCTGGCAGAGAAATTCCAAGTTGATATCGCGTCGATCGGCGGCGGTGAGGCCGACCGGTTGCTCTCGGCACTGAGCGAGGCACTTGCTGACCCCGTGTTCAACAGTATTTCGGCCGGATTTCAGGAACTAAAACTCGTTGCCCAAAACGCCCCGTCTTTCGCTCATGCACTGATCACCTGTCATCAGGCATATCGCAGAAATAGCGAGCAGCTTGCGAGCTTCGACGACCAGCTGATCCGAACCAATGCTTTTGCCGAGCCGACACCCTACGAGGAAGTGCGGGACTTCTTTCATTTTGTCGACAACTACATCGATGAGCTTGACCGGGCGGCCGAGCATCTGGCGAAAGCCCTGGGCGTGCCGGATCGAGATATCGGTACGGCGTTGGCAGATCATTTGGAACAGCATCACCACGTGCGCATTGCGCGTGCTGGCAACGGCGAGCGGGTAATCAGGCGCTTCGACGCTTCCGCGCGTGTGCTGTACTTGAACTCGTACTCACCTGCGCCCACGCGCAGTTTTCAGATGGCATTTCAGATCGGCGCGTTGGAGCACCGGGCGGAAATCGACGCGATTATCGAGAGAGCACGCTTCCGTACCTCCGAAGCGGCAGAGATAAGCAGGATCGGCCTTCAGAATTATTTTGCCGGCGCGCTTATGTTGCCATACCGTCCCTTTCTGGCCACGGCAAAAGAACTCCGGCACGACCTTCACCTGCTCGCAGTGCGCTTCGGCGCCAGCCTTGAGCAGGTGGCACATCGTCTTTCGACGTTGCAAAGGCCGTGGATGAAGGGCGTTCCGGTCTTCTTCGCGCGCATCGACCGAGCTGGCAATATCACCAAGCGGCACAGCGCCGCGAAGTTGCAGTTCGCTCGCTACGGGGCAGCTTGCCCGTTGTGGAACGCTCATCAGGCGTTCGAGACCCCAGGACGCATGATTTGCCAGTTGGCGGAGACGCCAGACGGTGTGCGTTATCTCAGTATCGCCACAGAAATCACCAAGACGGACGGTGGATTTAGCTCTCCTCGTCGACGCTATGCGATTGCGCTCGGATGCGAGATTTCCGATGCGGGGGATTTCGTTTACGCAGACCGGCTGGATTTTGCCAACGGCTCAGCGTTCGAGCCTATCGGCGTTTCATGCCGCATTTGTGCGCGCATGGATTGCATTCAACGCGCCATTCCGCCGCTCAAGAGCACGATCATGATCGACCACGACCGACGTGAGGAATTGCCGTATGTTATCTGTTGACTGGGTCGTGACTTGGCTTGAATGGTGGACAGCCGGCCGCCTGTGATAAATCCAAATCAATTCGGCCCCAGATAACGTAATTCGTCCCTCATCTTAGTTAGAACAAAACCCACATTGCAGCAAGGTTTCGAGCTGATCAACGAATCGCCGGCAGGCAGATTGTGACTTTATCCAGCTTGGGTCATAGCCGGAACGGCCATGAATGCGGGTGGGGATTTCGCCCTCACCGGTTCCGACATACACTGGGGCAGTCGACCGCCGTCGGGTTCAATCCTGCATCGGCCGATGGCGAGCGCCGCGCTTCTGCACGGCACGACTACGCGGGGAACCTGAGAAACGGGCATAGCCTCGTTGAAGGAGCCTGGGTTTGCCGATCGAAACGCCACAACCTTTCCACAAGTCTCGGGAGGTGAGCTGCAGCACGCCGACAGCTGTGGCGCCCTGTTAGGACTTTCGTTTTCGGCGAACTCCGCGCTCGATGTCACCATGCATGATGTGCTCACTGCGCTCCGAGGTGGCCCCGGCGCGAGACCGGCGTGGCGGCGCTTTGCATCACCTACATATCCCCCTGGTGGCGCAGGACACGGACAAGATTATGATGCTGCGCCACTGCAAATTTTGAGCGGCGCGCAGCGGGGGGCCTTAAATAGGGAACCCTGCGCGCGCCCGTGTTACGATCTTTGACGCGGATTCCAGCGCGGGGGGCGAGGCCGCCGAAAAGATCATCAGGGAAATTACATTTTTGCACGTACCTACTCGCAACCGGTGGTGCTATCGCTGACCGATAAGAGAAAGAGAGAGAGGAGCTTGAATGCGCATCGAGCGAATAGTGCTTTACTCAATGCCGTCGGACGTTGGCATGGATCTGACTCGGTATGTTGCGACCCAGTCCATTGATCCCGCCTTGGAAAACTTGGTCGTTAAGATCGAGACCGACAGCGGTCTGGTAGGTTGGGGTGAGGTCGTGTCGGCGCCACCATACTATCTTCCGCAACTTTCTGCCGGCGCGCGCGCGGGCATCCTACATGTCTCGCCTGTCGTGCTGGGCCGCGATCCGCGCCAAGTCGCGGCGATCCTCCTCGACATCTCTGCGGCACTCCGCGGGAACGGAAATGCGAAAACCGGCCTGGAAATGGCGCTCTGGGATTTGGCGGCCAAGGCGAACGGCATTTCACTTGTAGATCTTTGGGGCGGACGAGCATCTGAAAGCGTACCGCTTTTGACTGTTGTACGCATTGGCACACGCGAGCAAACGCTGGCCTCTTTCGAAGCTGAGAGGGCGAAGGGTTATGCGCGGTTTCAGATCAAGGTGGGAGCTGGCGAAGCGCACGACGACATTGCGACGATCCGAACTATTGAGGAGATGGCGTTGCCTCATGAACGAGTCTGGTACGATCCCAATCGTAGTTGGCTTCTCGATGACGCAATCCGCATTATCTCGGCTATCCGGCATCTTTCCCCCATGATCGAAAATCCATGCGAGAGCTACGAGGAATGTCGAACTGTCGCCAAGCGAACCGGTATTCCGATCATGCTAGACGAAGTGATCGATGGCCCACGTCGTTTTCTCCAGGCGGTCCAAGACGACATTCTTGATGTTGCTTCGTTAAAAACGTCCTGTATCGGTGGAATCGAGGCAACGCGCCAGGTGATGGGGCTGGCGAAGATACTTGGCGTCCCCATCCGTATCGAGGATTTTTGGGGCACCGGACTTCTTATGGCCTGTCTCACTCACATGGCGCACACTTTGCCGCGCAATCTACTATTTGGACAGTTCGACTATGTCAGCGATAAATTACCTCTCGTGAAGAACCCATTGCCGGTGATCTCCGGTGAAATACGGCTTCCGGTTGATTGCGGCCCGGGCTTGGGCGTCGAGATAGATGAGGCAATTCTAAAAGACCCGGTACTTGTCATAGAAGCGCCGCCTAATTGACTGCACGAGATCGACGGACTAAATACCGCAACGCTGGACCCGAAAAAAAGGCACACGAGTATCGGCAAGCCTAATCGCCGTGCGTTAGGGAAAGTGCAGCCGCGATCATGCCCCGCAAAGCGCCCAAGCGCGGCAACGACGCTAATACGAGCTGCCGGTTGACAGTTGCGCAAAAGCCATCGGCCAAATGGCTTCAATTCGGATTCAAGCCACCTTGGGATCTAACAATTTTCGTCACCGTCGGGAGTTTTCGATTGGGACACCACCAGGCAATGCAGAATAGCCGAAGCGATCGACTCAAGCGCATGTTGACCCCGCGAAGCGCCGTATTCCTAGGGGGGGCTTCAATGGTTCCTGCAATTGAGTATTGCCGTTCTTTTGGGTTCAGTGGTCGTATCCACATAGTCAATCCGCGCCGTAGCGAATTGGCTGGCATTCGATGCGCACCGAGCGTAGCCAGCCTACCGGACACGCCAGACATGGCGTATGTCGCGGTGCCCCGAGAAAATGTGATCGAGCTCGTCCGTGAGCTGTCACAATACGGGGTGGCGGGCACAGTTTGTAACAGTTCAGGCTTCTCCGAGATGCAAGGTGGCGAACAATCCCAACTCGATCTTGTGGAAGCCGCAGGCCACATGCCATTGATCGGTCCGAACTGCCCAGGAGTGGCCAACTTTGTAGATCGATCCGTCTTCATGATGGATCATTTCGGTAACCATGACACGAGCGGTGGCGTTGCCGTCGTGAGCAACGGCGGTGCTTATCTTGCTGACATGGGCTGTTCTGACCGGGCGCTGCCTTTAGCTTATTCGGTCGGGCTGGGCAATCAAGCAATGGTCAATGTCGCCGACATCATGGATGTCGTTCTTGATGACGATCGTGTGCGCGCGATCAATCTCTATCTGGAGGGCATCGCTGACGTGGCTGCGCTTGCCACTGCCGGCTTGAAGGCCGCACGGAAGAGTATTCCTGTTGTCGTCGTCAAAGGCGGCCGTACAGCCGCAGGCCGCCGAGCCAGCCAATCGCACACTGCCTCACTTGCGGGTGACGAAATTGTGGCGTCAGCATTGTTCGGCCGGCTCGGATTCGTGGAAGTGCGAACGCCGACCGAGGCTCTAGAAACATTGAAGATGTTGTTGTGTACGCCACGCGCGAAAGGCCGGCGGACCGCATTCGCGACCAGTTCCGGTTCATATGCGGTACTCGGCTCCGACATCGCTGAGGCAAACGGCCTTGCACTGATTGCCCCGTCATTGGAAGCGGCGACGGAATTGAAAAAACACTTGCCGCCTTTCGTTCATCCGGCCAATCCGCTCGACATCTCTTCCGCTCACGGCGCAGAGTTCGACCTGCAACTCAGCCTCTACAGAGCTTACCTCTCGGACGAACCGGATCTGGCTGTGCAGGTAATGTGTTTTCCGCCTGTCGGTGGCTCGGATCCGGAAAGCTGGATGACAACAACCAGGGCGTTCGCGCGGGCGGCATCTGAACGACGTATCCCTGCTGCCTTCATCAACACCTTGCCCCAGCCCTTACCCAGTGCCGCCCGAGAGCAAATGTTGGCTGTTGGTGTGGCGCCCTTGAGCGGAATCGAGGACGGATTGCGTGCTGTTGCGAATGCCGCGCGGTTTTCGGAACTGGCAAGCGACCTTGCTCGGCTACCAGACGAGGAAATTGTCCTGCCTGCATGCACAAGGCATGTCGGGGAGGGGATCAGTCTGGATGAAGCTGCTGCCAAGTCGGAGTTAGCCAAAGCTGGCATTTCTGTCCCCCGTGGCCTCGTGGTCGGGCCAGATGAAAGCGTCGATCTGAATCAGCTGGTATTTCCGGTCGTTGTCAAAGCACTTAGCGCGGAACTCTTGCATAAAAGCGAACTGGGAGCGGTTGCATTGCGCTTGGCTACACCCGACGACACGTGGCGAACCGTGCGCCAGATTGCTGAGAACGTGAGACTAAATGTGCCGGAGCTTTCTATTCGACAGTTCCTGATAGAAGAGATGGTGACAGATGTCATCGGGGAACTCTTCGTTGGCATCCGCAGAGTGGACCCCGTCGGCCTCGCCCTTACGATTGGGATCGGTGGCACAGAAGTCGAACTTTTTCGCGATACTGCTACGGTTCTTTTGCCGACTTCGCGCAGGTCGATTGCCAAGGCAATTCGTAGCCTGAAGCTCTTCCCGCTGCTGAACGGTTGGCGCGGCCAGCCCAAGGGCGATGTTGAGGGCGCAATTGACGCCATTCAGAATTTCGCCCAGTTCGCGTTCGCGAACAGAGACAGCTTTATCGAAGCCGAAATTAATCCGCTCATGGTGCGCTCAGAAGGCCATGGAGCGATTGCCGCCGATGCAGTGATGCGTCTCGCAGCCGATCGACACTGATCTCTTGGAATTCTACCTGAAGATGTTCAGCATTATGGTGGCCTTTGGAATTGTAAGCTCGTCGATATGGTGAGCGCCGAGGGCGCTCCCGTTTCTGTCAACAGCAGCCGAGGCCAGGGCCTGCGATAGAGATGCTGATTGCTAGGATAGGGGTCAACGTTCGCTCGTCGGCAAATTGCAGATCATTAAGTCGCTCGAGCAGACAGCGCAATGCGCGTCGTAGGAAACAGAGGGTCGCATTTTTTAGGCAGCTCCACGGTTCGCTTTCTGCACAGTCATGTCAAGAGCCGAAAGAGGCGCAATCAACGTATCGGGACGGGCGAATGTCAAATGAGGACAAACTGTTGGAAAACCACCGTGATGAGATTCTGTTCATGCCCAAGCAGTCCAGCCGAGCCGAGAGGCCAGACCTTTTGCTCGAAATGCGTAATCTGCGGATTGAGGCGACAGTCTACCCGCCGGGCGAGAGCCCCAAGAACACGGTTCTCGTTGATGACGTTTCGCTGACCCTGCAGCGTGGCAGGGTTTTGGGGTTGATCGGCGAATCGGGCGCCGGCAAGTCAACCATTGGCCTAGCTAGCATGGGATACGGCAGGGGCGGTGTCAAAATCACCAAGGGCCAGGTCATCCTTAACGGTCGTAACATACTGAAGGGCGGGATCAGAGGTATGCGCGACCTTCGCGGCCGCGAAATTTGCTATGTTGCACAGTCGGCAGCCGCCGCATTCAACCCGGCACTACGGTTGATGGACCAGGTAGTGGAGGCGGCACTGCTGCACGGTAAAGTGAAGCGGGCCGAGGCCGAAGAGCGGGCCATTTCACTTTTCGGGAGACTCAGCCTTCCTGATCCCGAGAATATCGGCAAACGTTTCCCACATGAGGTATCAGGTGGTCAATTGCAGCGCATCATGACGGCTATGGCGCTGTGCTCAGATCCTGATCTTATCGTCTTTGACGAGCCCACCACCGCGCTCGACGTCACCACACAAATCGATGTGCTGGCCGCTATTCGAGATGCAATCCGAGACGAGGACGTTGCCGCGCTCTACATTACCCATGACCTAGCCATAGTCGCCCAGGTTGCGGATGAGATAATGGTGCTGCGCCACGGCAAGCTTGTAGAGCGGGGGACAACGCAGCAAATCATCAACGAACCAGGCGAGCAGTACACGCGCGATCTCGTTTCAGTACATCACATTGTTCATGCTGAGAAACAGCCTAACCTTGCGCCTATGTTAACAGTCAGGGGCGTGACGGCCGGTTACGGCGGCGGAGTGATCAAGGTTTTGCGCGATGTGTCCATTGAGCTGCATCCCGGTCAAACTCTCGCCGTCGTCGGCGAATCGGGCTCCGGCAAATCTACGCTGGGACGCGTGATCACCGGACTGCTGCCTCCTCTCGCCGGCAGTATTCAGTTCCAGGGCAGAGAGCTTTCCCGCGGCTTAGCTGAAAGGTCCAAAGAGGATCTACGCCAGATACAAATGATCCATCAGATGGCCGATATCGCCTTGAACCCCCGCCAAACCGTAGGGACTATTATCGGGCGACCCCTCGAATTCTTTTTCGGGATCAGCGGCAGCGAGCGCAACAGGCGAGTGACAGAACTGCTTGACAAGATCGAAATAGGTTCGAGTTTCGTAGACAGATATCCGGCAGAACTGTCGGGCGGGCAAAAGCAGCGCGTCTGCATTGCCCGGGCCTTGGCTGCGCAACCCAGGATGATCATCTGTGATGAGGTTACATCGGCCCTGGATCCTTTAGTCGCCGAGGGCATATTGAAGCTGTTGCTCCAGTTGCAGACCGTAGAAGCGGTAGCTTATCTTTTCATTACACATGACCTCGCAACAGTTAAGTCGATCGCCGATTCGATATCGGTGATGTACCAAGGACGGGTGGTGCGCTACGGACCCAGCAGCCAAGTCCTTACCCCGCCGTACGACCCTTATACAGATCTTCTTCTGTCTTCCAGTCCAGAGATGGAGGTAGGATGGTTAGACAGGGCCATCAGTTCTCGGCGCATGGAGAGCGCCGGAAATTGACCTCAAAGCGGGATATGCTCTTTTCAGGCATCATGGGAAAGAGCGCCTGCAGGCGCTAAAAATAGTGATGCCTGCAATATGATCCAACTGTTGATCGAGCGACAGCACGATCGCAATTCCGGCTTCCGCTGGCTGTACAATTCCAAGCCTATTACGTCAGTCCAGAATCAAGTGCGCGCCAGTGTCTTGCACGCTCCTCAGACAGTTTTAGCTATAGCACCGACTACCTTATAGACGTTTTTGCGCGCGTACGCTCTTAAGCGGGAAGAAATGATTGCCATAAATCCTCGGCCGCGGTTAGCTCTCGACCGCGTCAGGGATATTGGTGCGGCACAGCAGAGCGATCGCTAGCTCCGAGGCAACTGCGAGTTTCAAGTTCCAAGCGGCGCTGCTGTTGTCCACGATACGGTAGGGACGTCCGTGACCTCCAACGACAGGCAAGCAAATTCCGTTATGAGTCGAAGCTCTCATGGACGGCAATCGAGATAGGAGACTGCTCGCGTGCTTCGTGGATCGCCAAGCCTATTTCGTGAGCTGAGAGACTAGCATCTCGGCAACGGACACGATCTCCAGGATTTGAGCGAAGATTATGTCGAGCGGTCTCTTGCGCACCGTTCCAGACATTGGAGCATCGATTCGGGCGACCAATCGGCGCTCTGGCGCTTGGTTGCCGCGTTACGGCAAGAAGGTTTGATACCAACCGCCCTTCCGATTGAGCGCACGGAGCACGAGCAGTTTGTTGATGTGCTCGCGGCTTATCTCACGAATGAGAGAGGGCTCGCGGGCTCGCCGCCTCGACGGTGGAAAGCCACAAGCTGCTCTCACGCCGATTTCTGCAGGAGGTCAGTCCGGCTGGCGCAGACGTGCGCCATCAGGAAGGCGTGCAACAGAGGCGTGAATGCTGATCACGGGGTGAAGTACTCGACCCTCGGCGACGTCGTTTGATAAGGTCTATCGCCAAGCCGCGGTCGAGATGAACTCGTTCATCGGCTCTTTCCCGGTCCTCCGGCAAAAGGATTCCCGAAACACCAACCACCTCTTCTAGGATGCCAGTGATGCTTGGCAGACCCGCTCGACCTGCTTATCGTACATCGGTTCGACAACAAGCAACCCGCGCTTGAGGCCGGCAGCACCGAGTCGCGGCAAGGTTCGGATAGTCCGCCGTTTCTCGCCCAACTCACCGCGAACTCTCGATTCGGTAGTCATGCCAATATGGCTGGGGTAGCGGGACCCGAACGCGCTCATAACGATCATTGCTTTGCCGGCAAGTTTGACCTAATGCAAAAGTCTCGTCCCGGTGTTGACTAAAGAGCTGCCTTGGACGGCCACGGTCTGTGCGGTTGGAGTGCTCGATGGTGCGTCGCTACTATGATCTTCCATCCTTGACTGCTCTGGCCGTATTCGAGGCCTCGGCGCGACATCTGTCATTCAAGTTTGCGGCGTCCGAGCTTAATGTCACGCCGAGCGCGGTGAGCCGACAGATCAAAGCCCTCGAGGACGAGCTCGGGGTTGCTCTTTTTGTGAGGCTTGGAAGTAGCGTCGCGCTCACCAGCGCCGGCGAAGACCTCTACACGGTACTAGCAACCAGTTTTTCCCAGGCGTCTCATGTCGCAAGGAGCCTCAAGCGCGGCGATCGTTCCAGGAATGTCACGATTGCCTGCACTTATACCTTCGCATCGGCGTGGCTGATCCCTCGCATGCCGCGCTTCTGGGCCAACCACGGTGACGTTACCGTCGAGCATCTTATTTCCGACAATTACCGCGACTTCCGGCGCTCTGAAGTCGACTTACGAATTCGCCACGGCTTTGGCGCTTGGCCCGACGAGACGGCCGAATTTCTGTTCGACGACCTGATCTACCCGATCTGCGGCCATGGCTTCGCCCAACAGCACCGGAATGCTACTCCTGAGTCGCTTCTCGAGCTCCCGCTCCTCCACGACGACTGGGTCCATGCTGGATGGACGGGGTGGGATGAGGTCTTCCGCCGCGCAGGTATTCGACATGGAGCTCTTCGCGGCCGCAGGTTCAGCAAATTCTTCGTGACTTTGCAGGCCGCCCAGGCTGATCAGGGCGTCGCCGTGGGCTGGCATCGACTGGTGCGGCCGCTGATGGAAGAGGGCAAGCTCGTAAGGATTACCGACCTCGAACTGCCTGCACCAGGAAGTTGGTATTTAACGTGGAACGATAACCGGACGCTATCGCCGGCGGCCGAACTGCTGCGGGAATGGTTGCGGGATTTGGCGGCCGAGGAGCAGGCTTCCTGATCTTTGGCTCGCGGCGCGGCGCGCCTTTGAATGTTCCAAAGACCCAGAGAGAGAGGGGCTCCGTTGCCGTCATGGCTCTGGAATGGAATTTACTCGGGGGACGGTTTCCCTGAACATCTGCACCAATGGCTCTCCTGCCACGCGTGCCAAGTCTGCGATCAGGTCCCGTTGAGCGGGCCTTACCCTCTGCCCGTCGCGGCAGCCACTAACGCGACTCGTCTGCACGCTAGATGTTTAGTCCCGGCATTTGCTGGAACGGATTGAGTTTGAAGCGTTTCGGTTACGACGCTCACATCTTGCAGATGAACTCCTAGGGCGTGAGGCCTTTGGCCTGTGAGGGTCTTGAGCCTGCGGCCGAAGTTGTAGGCGGCAACGAAGTCGGCGAGATGCCGACGGAGTTGGTCGTGGCTCTCGTAGTGGAAGCGCTTGACCGTGGCGTCCTTGATGGTTCGGTTCATTCTTTCGACCTGACCGTTGGTCCACGGATGCCCCGCCTTGGTCGTGCGGTGCTCGATATCGTTCGTGGCACACGCGTATTCGAAGGCATGCGCTCAGAAGCGTTCGCCGTTGGCGATCGCCTCCTTGATCAGCGGGCACTGCCGATCCTCCGGCGCCGGGTGTGGTGACCTGGATGCCGTTGTCGGTGAGCACGGTGTGGATCTTGTAGGGGACGGCCGCGATCAGGCGCAGCAGGAAGTCTCTCGATACGGGCCTTCTCGTGCAGTTCGACAAAGGCGAACTTCGAGGAGCGATCGATAGCGACGAACATGTGCAACTTGCCCTGTTCAGTGCGCACCTCGGCAACGTCGATGTGGAAGTAGCCGATCGGGTAGCTCTTGAACTTCTTCTTCGCTGGCCTGTCGCCTTCGACATCCGGCAGGCGGCTGATGCCGTGGCGCTGCAGGCAGCAATGCAATGAAGACCGCGTCAGGTGTGGAATGGTCGGCTGCAAGGCATAAAGGCAGTCATCGAGTGGCAGCAGCGTATAGCGGCGGAAGGCGACAATGGGCGCCTCCTCCTCGACCGAGAGCACCGTCGATCGCGGTTCCTTCGGTCCGGTCGGCAGATCAGCGACCGAGGTCCGGTTCTTCCATTTGCGGTCCGTCTTCTGGTTGATCCCGTAGCGCTTGGCCAGCGCCCTCAGGCTCTCTTGATGGGGTGGACGCCGCACGAAACGGCATCATCCTCGTGAGAGGCGTGCCAAGATGGCTGCTGTCTAGCACTCATCTGAAGGAGCACCGTCCATGGAAAAGACTACCACCGATCTCGATGCTGTCGCCACCATCGGCCTCGATCTGGCCAAGCATGTCTTCCAGGTCCACGCCGTCGACGCCGCCGGCCGCGTCGTCGTCACCCGGGGCGCTGCGGCGCAAAGATGTGCTGGCATTTTTCGAACGTCTGCCGTCGTGCCTTGTGGGCATGGAGGCATGCGGTTCGGCCCATCATTGGGCTCGCCAGTTGATGAGCCTTGGCCATGATGTGCGTCTGATGCCACCAGCCTACGTGAAGGCCTATGTCCGTCGCCAAAAGAATGACGCCGCGGATGCAGCGGCCATCTGCGAGGCGGTGACGCGGCCCTCCATGCGTTTTGTACCCGTGCGGTCTATCGAGAACCAGGCTGCACTCATGCATCACAAGGTGCGCGAACTTCTGGTGGCACAGCGCACGCAGATTCTTAACGCGCTGCGCAGTCATCTGGCCGAGATCGGAATCATCGCCGCGCAGGGGCCCAACAACGCCCGGGCTTTGGCGGTTCTCATCGCGGAAGGCAACGAGATGATCCCGGCCATCGTGCGCTCGGCGCTGTTGCCTGTGATGCGTCGGCTGAATGAACTCGATCAGGAGATCGCGCAAAGTGATCGGGCCATTCTGGCTCTCGCCAAAGCCGATGAGACGGCACGCCGTCTGATGAGCGTTCCTGGCATCGGTCCCGTCACAGCCTCCGCGCTTGCCGCAAGCATACAGGACATCTCCGCGTTCTCGGGCCCGCGTGAGTTTGCTGCCTTCCTCGGGCTCACCCCGCGGCAGAGTTCATCCGGCGGCAAGGAACGGCTGGGGCGCGTCTCCAAGATGGGCAATCGTTATCTGCGCAAGCTGCTCGTCGTCGGCGCGCACGCGGTTCTCTTCCATCGCAAACGCTGCAGCGACGCTCTGAGAAAATGGGCCGATCATCTGATGGAGACCAAGCCCTTCAAGCTCGCTGCCGTGGCGACCGCCAACAAGCTTGCCCGCATTGCGTTCGCGCTGATGCGCGACGAGGCACACTATGTCAGCACACCGGCGTAACAGAAGCAGCGGCTGAAGCCGGAACCTAAATCAAGGGTGACAGCGACGTGATGGGAACAGACAAGGACAGATCCTGAAAGCCTGCAACATAGTCGGAGCTTCGAGCTCGTTCTCTTGATCAGGCCAACGGACCGGCGGACACCATCAGGGCCAGCGGTCAATGTATCGCAGCAACAGGCCGGAGACATGACCGCATTCCGCGATCGTTCCATTGCCGAAAACAACCCTTGATCAGCGGGCGCCGTCCAGACATGACTATGCTGTATCGCTCGACGGACCGCCTCTGTCGTCGTGGCGCTCCCCGTGAAGAACCTGGTCCATAGTGCCTCCTTCGATTCGGAGGACTAGGATGCTCCATCCAAGCCTGGGATCAAACATCTAGGCGTCGTTACCTGCAACACGGTCGCAGATAGCCGGTAGGCCGGCGAAGCCGCGCTACAATAAGCTAGGCAACGTTGCAACAGCGGGGGGCGGCAAACATCCACTCCCTGGAGCGCAGACAAGGACTTCAGTCCTGATCGTCCATGCCGCAAAATGCGGCGCGGCGATCAAGGTGAGAGTGCAGCGTCAATCAGGATGAGAACGCCGCTGGGCGGGAACGTAGGGAGGGCGTAGCCCGACCGGAGTTTCCGTCCAGCGGCGGCGGCCCGTTTTCAGGGT
>NZ_JBZEGV010000050.1:0-22712 GCF_058312955.1 Mesorhizobium sp. LEGMi-168a | reverse complement strand
CGCAGCGGCGTGAGACGGGCATTCTTATGGATGTTCATTCGGACCCTCCGGCGAATCTGAAGCGTGGTAACTCCAGTCTCCTCGGTCAGGTCCGAATGGACAACCTTCTGAAAGCCCACAGCTAGAGATACCGGAATTGTCGCCCGAGCAGGTCGCTGGGTTCCGCTCGGCGGTTCAGTTGTTGATATGCGACAACGCCAGGTCAGTCTCGTCCTGAGCCTCCAACAGGAGTTCCTCCGCTGACCGGAACATGTCCTCGAACGCCAGTTCATGCTCGAAGACAACGCCGCCGACGCGGATGGCAAGCACGTCCTTGTCGCCTTTCGGCGCGAAATAAATCTGTCCGACCGCTTCTCGAACGCGTTCGCCGATCTCCTTGGCGTCCTGCTTCGTCGCGCCGGGGAGGAAAACGCCGAACATCGAGTTTCCGAGACGGCCGATCAGATCGTCCTTGCGCACCGAGGATCGGATAGCCGAGGCGATGAGACGCAACGCTTCGTCGCCCCAGCCGAGACCGAAGCGCAAGTTGATCGATGCAAGATGTTCCGGGTGGATGACCAGGAAGGCGCCCGAACGCGGCCCGGATGGCCTCGCCGCCCTTCTGTCGACCATCGACGTGAACACCGCCCCGTTGAGGCAGCCGGTCAGCCGGTCGTAGGTGCCGGATCTGGTGAGTTCCTGCCGGTAGCGGCGGAGCTCGCTCTCTCTCCAGCCGAGCAGGGCAAAGAGCGGCAGGCCGATGACGATGGGCACGACCGTCGCGGTGACGACACTGCGGCCGAATGGCGTCAACGCGTCGCTGAATAGGAGCAGATAGTTCAGGCCGAGCGACAGGGCGACGCAGCCGGCCGTACCCAGCAGGGACAGCCAAAGGACATGCTTCCATGCCTTTGCCGGTGCGATCTCGGTTTCTGTGCTCACTGGCCAATCTCCTGTTGGACGCATTGGCTTAAAGACGGTGTGTTACGATTTCCGTTCCAGCGAGGTCTACAATTTGAAGGAAATCAGCGTCTTTCTCCCTGATGCGCGCTCGCCAGTGGTTGCGGCCCGGTTTCTCGCTTCGATGATTTGATTCGGTCGCTAAAAACAGGTCAGCGTTTGGTAGGATCGCTGAACGGCTTTAACCATTCCGTTTTTACGCAATCCCGAACTTAAAGCGCGTCGCCTGAATCCGTTTCAGCGCGACGCGCTTTAGGCATTTCTCCTGGAATGCTCTATTGCGGCGGGCCGAAGATGCCCATTTCGGCGCCCCTGGCCACGGATTCGGCCTTACCGTAAATGCCCGAGGCCGACGCCATGGCCCAGCCATTGGCAACCAGCCAGGCGCCGACATCCTGTTTGCCGAGCGCGCAGGGCGCGGCGATGGCGAAACGGTCGCCATCGGGCGGCAGGACACATTTGAGCGCCCGGCCGCGTAGCCAGGCGTTGAAGGCGGCGCGGGCGCGCTGCCCGCAGGGCCAGACGGCATCGCCGAACGCGCAGGTCCTGCCGGGGTCGATATCGACGGTCCCGCTGATGACCACCTTTCGTCCCATGGCTTCGAAGGCCGCCGACGAAGTGGCGACCGGGCGATAAAGCAGCGTCTCGCGCCAGTCCTGCGGCATCGGCGTCTTCGGCGGCGGGGCGAGGCCAAGCTCGCCGAGCGGGGGGCGGGGCTCGATGCGCTCTATGCCCGACGCGTCGAGCGGCGGCGGCGCGATGAGATCCTCGGCTACCCTGCGCGCCGGCTGGCCGGGCCGCATGTCATCAGTGGGGACGGGAGGGGCGGGCCGCGCTTCGCTTATCTCCTGGGCCGGCGGATATGAGGGAGGCTCGCTCGCCAGCCGGTGCCTGGACCCGGCGATCAGCAGCGCGCCGGCGACCAGCCCGAGGCTGCCCAGCGTCGTGGCAAGCCGGCCGGTCGATTTCACCTCGCCCACAAGCGCGCCTCGTCGTTTCACCGGATCATACATTAGGCGCTGGCGACATTGCTTGAAAAGCAAGGCGTTGCGTTAAGTCTCGTGCAACCAATGCGACCTACACTCGGCATCGGACGTCGAGGGGATGACATGACGCGCAAGCCGACACTCTTCTTTGCCTTCCCGGCCCTCATGCTGTTCCTGCTGGCGGCGGAGCGGACGGCGACGTTCCTTCTCGGATCGTATTCCGCCAGCCCCGCCATGTGGCGAATCTGGCTCGAGCTGCGGCCCTTCTCGACGATGTTCTGGCAGCAGGTGGATTTCTACCTCGGCGGCTCGATGAGCCTTGACGCCGCCATCATCCTCGCCGCCTCGGCCGCCTGCTGGATGGCCTGCCAGGCGAAGAGATCCGCCGGCTTCTTCCTCGCCAACCATGCCGCCCTGCTGTTCGCCGGGCTGATGATCGCGGCCGGCAGCCATTCGGAAACGGCGAGCACGATTGCCACCTTCACCGCGCCGCGCGGCTTTCAATTCTCGTTGGCGATCGACTTCAGCTGGAAGAACAGCCTGGTGCTGTGCCTCGGCCTTGCGGCCTGCGCCTATTGCCATGTCGCCTTCCTGCGCGAGGCAAGGCTGCGCGCCGAAGCCCGCGCCGTCCGGATTTTGGCGCTGCAGCGCGATCTCTAAGCCGCCGGCTTCTGGCTGAAGTCCCTTGCGTTATCGCCCGGTGCCGCGTCAGTTGATCTTCTTGTAATAGACCTTGCCGTCGGCCTGCTGGATGCGCTGATAGGACGGATTGGGTCCAGGCGAGACCTTCTGCTTGAACGTCGGCGAGGCGCCGACGGAGCCCGGCTCGGCGGGGTTTTCAACTGCTGACGCTTCCGCCACCGTCGTGCCAGAAAACGCGGATGGCTCGGGCGCGCGGGGCATCCCGGCGTCGGCGGCCGCGGGCTGGCCCTGTTCCAGCCGGGCAATATTGCCGTTGATCCGGCCGAAGCTCGCCTGCAACTGCCGGTCCAGCGTCTCGAACCGGCTTTGGAAGCCGTTATTGACCGTATCGATGCGGGCGCCGATCCGCTGCTCGAACTGGCCGAGCTGGTCGAGCCGCGCCTCTATCGCCCGAAGGTCGTTGACGCCGCGATAGAGGTAGATGGCGGCGGTCACGTTGACGAAGGTGACGAGCGCGGCACCCGCCATGACGACGCCGATGGTTCTCGCCCGGTTCGGCCTGCCCGGCGCTTTTTCCTGTTCGCCGAGCTCGATTGCCGGAACGTCCGGTACGCTGATCATCGTCATTCAACCACCACCTTTGCGCCCACCGCGACGCGCTTGAAGAGATCGATCACATCTGTGTTCGTCAGTCTAAAGCAACCGGACGTGCCGTCAAAGCCGACACCCTTGGGATCGTTGGTGCCATGGATGCGATAGAGCGTGTCGCGCCCGTCGCGCGCGAGATAAAGCGCCCTGGCGCCGAGCGGATTGTAGGGACCCGCGGGCACCATCGCCGGCAGTTCCGGCTGGCGGGCGCGCATCTCCTTGGGCGGGCGCCATTCCGGCCATTCGGTCTTGGCCGCGACCTTGACCGTGCCGGTCCAGTCGAAGCCGTCGCGGCCGACGCTAATCTGGTAGCGCAGCGCCTGGCCCTGGCCGGTCACCAGATAGAGCGCCTTCTCGTTCTTGCGGATGATGATCGTTCCCGGCTGCTCGCCGGTCTCAAAGGCGACCGTCTTGCGCAGGCTGGGTCCCATGGCGGGAAGCGGCGGCAGCCCCGATCCGGCCGCGGCGAGATCGCAGGCCGACATCGACGCAATGCCGATCAGGCAGGCGCCGGCCAGGTAGGCGGCGGCGACACGCGCGGTGATCGGGCGCCTAGCGCTGGGCATTGTCCAGCCGCTCCTTGAACATGCGCTTCAGGTCCTTGTTGAAGCGGGCCCGCCCGTCCACCTCGGAGGGCAGGATGGCGCGGTTCAGCGCGTCGGCGAGCAGCGCGTTGTCGAGCGCCAGCGACTTGATGTGCGGCGCCTTGAAGATCTTCTCCAGCTCGCTGCGCGAGAAGTGATTGCCGAACCATTTGCGCTTGTGCTTGTTGGCGACCAGCGTGATCGAGACGGCGTTGCCGCGCAATTCGCGGATCTTCTTGTAGAGCCGCTTGCCTTGCCGAAGCGAGGCGACATTGAGCTCGAAGACGATGAAGATCTCGTCGCTCGTCTGCAGCACCGAATTGTGCCACGGCGTCTCGATGTTCGGCAGGTCGATGACGATGTCGTCGAAGCGGTAGGCGACGAGGTCGAGCAGCCGGAAGACGAAATCGGCGCCTTGCGGCTCGAACGGCAATTGCGGCCGCTCGAAGGAATAGAGCGTGAGGCCGGACGGCCGCGAGAGCTTGATGACGTCCATCAGTTCGACATCGAGCCGGTCGGGCTGGCCGATGATGCCGGCAAGGTCGAACTGGTTGAACTGGTTGAGATAGGCGCCGCAATTGGCGCTCTGGAAGTCGAGGTCGACGAGGCAGGTCGAGGCCGCCCGCTCGGCCGATTTCGAGGCCAGATGCTCGGCCGCCGAGATCGCCAGCGTCGTGGCGCCGGCGCCGCCGCTGGCGGCGATAAAGGTGACGATGCGGCTCTTGGTGCCCTGGTTGCCGGTGTCGTGGAAGGTGACGGCGTTGAGCAGCTCCTTGGCGTCGAGCGGCTTGTGCAGCCAGTCTGACGCGTTCATGCGCACCAGCACGCGCGTCTGCTCCGACGTCAGCTCGCCCGAAACCGCGATCAGCGGCACCGACGCCCAGGTCGAGCGCGCCTCGACGAGCGCATTGTTGCCGAGCAATTCGCCATTGCCGAGATCGAGGATGATGATGCCCGGCCGCGCATCGACCGGCGGTCCCTTGAGGAACTCGACCGCTTCCGAAACCTTGACGTCATAGATCGCCAGCGCATCGAGCCGGGTTGTGACGTCGCGCCTGAAATTCGGATCGGAAGAAAACAGGGCGACCTGCTTGCGCTTGGTAGGCAGCACTCTGGTGTCGATGGCGTTCATGGCGAGGTACTCTTTAAATCTTCACCCGTTACTGTACTCAGCATGGAAGGCATGGTCATATTGCCAAGCCCGAGCAATGCGCCCAGGAAGAAGAACTGGAATTGATGGTTGACGATGCTGACCGTGATGGTCGGCACCGGACCGCCAGGACGCGTCCAGTAGCCAAGACCGGATGCCTGGTACTGAATCTGAACTTCGGACTTCTTCAGCAGCGGCAAGAAAGTCTGCATCCCGGCACGGGTGGTGCTGCCACTGAAGATCAGGTCGAAGGCGGCCTGGCTCACAGTGAGGTTTTGGCATGTGGCACCTGTTCCGCAGGTGCAAGAGGCAACTCCGGCGCTATCGGCGGTGCAGATGTAGTTGTAAGTATTTGCCGGCACCGCGGTACCGACTTTGGTCAGGTCGCTTTGCGTCAACGTCTCGGATGAGAGTCCGCTGGCAACGGGAGCGGAAATTCGCGCCAGCCGCGCGCCCGCCTGCACCGCTTTGTTCGCCGCGTTCCATTGATAGAAAGCGTAGCCAAAGTCGACGAAGCCAAGCAGCAGGGTCAACAGCAACGGCATTGCGATTGCCGCTTCGATCATCGCCGCCCCAGACTGGCAGTTCCAAAACGAGTTGCGCGGCGTCACCATCCGAAGACACGCTCCTGATGTGCCACGCTGAGAGTGAAGTCACCAAAGCCGAGATAGGACCAGAATCCGAGATCGGGATATGTATACGACGTGCTGACCGTCACTATGTCGACGGTGTCCTTGCTGCTGAGATAGATCTCGGTGGGGGGTGTGGTAGTCTTATCGACCGCCGCGGTGAATGTCTTTGTAATTATGACTTCTGTGGGAAGCCAACCGGTCACCCTGGCGCTGGTGCCGTCAACCGCGCCATAGGCCGCAAGCTTTTGCGCCAGCCCCTTGCAAGTGTCCCAATCGCCGCTGCAGCGCGCCATGTAGCGAGCCGCATCCTCGACGCCGGCCTCAAGCAGCAGACGCGTATTCAGGATATTGGAGAACTCGAATACGCCAGCTGACAACAGAAACACGAACGGTGCGACGATCGCCATTTCGACCAAGGCTGTGCCGTCCTCGTCGCGCCGGAACAGTTGGATGATGTGGCCGAGCTTGGTCATGGGACTCACCGGTAGAGTTGTGCTTCGTTCCGGAGAGCCTTGTCGAGCGAGCCGTTGCCGAGGGGGCCGTCGACATCGACGATCTCGAAACTGATCGGTTTTTCAGCACCCGTACCCTCGTCGCTATCGTTGCTGTTCACCTTAGTGATCGGGGTGATCAGGAAGATACTTGCGTAGCCATCCGCCTTTACCGATGTGTGGCCACGGATGGCAGTAGCGCTGGCAAGGCAGTCGATGACAGCCAAGTTTAGCAACCGGCGATCGGGGTCGGATGGCGGGTTCGGCGGCTTGCCGTTGTTGAAGCACTGCGGCGTGCCGACTTCATTGGTCGGATTATTTGATGGGTCAGTAACTTTGCCGTTTTGGATCTCATATTTGTAGACATCGTATCGGGATGCGGGTTGACCTGTATCCCCGGCCGGGTAACTCGTGCTTGGGATGCTCGGGACCAATGCGCCCTTGTGATTCACGTTCCAATACTGTTGATAAAACGAAGACGCATTGGTGATCTTCTGCGAATAGGCAATGTTGCCCGCATCCCAGACTCCGGGAGGGAGAGGCAGCGCCGAGGGTGGATTGTCCGTCACGGGGTCATACTTGTTGCAGGTATTCTTTTTCTGCCCCTTGCGGACGTTGCTCGCCGGCCGATAGTCCCAATTATTTTTCTGCTTGTTGAGCGACGCGCTGTAGATGTCAAAGCGGACATTGAGCCCGGTATTGACCTGGCCCAATGTAACACCGGTCTTGGTGGTGAGTGCGTTGCGATTGTAGCAGGTGCCTGCGGTGCCCAACGCAATGGCATCGCGCAGCGACTGCAGGCTATTGTCGAGTAGGCCGAAGTTGCCGGGCCCCGGATCGTTGCTGGTCTGCAGAATATGGAATTCGCGGCTATAGGTGTCGCCTGTCGCGAAGGCCTGCTGTATTGTCTTACTGGTCGCTGGCGTGGTCGTTTCGAACGGGTTGCACATAAAGACCGGCACGGTCTCGCAGATATCCTGGGTGAAGCCGGCCACCGCCTGGGGATCGATGTCCATGGTGTCGCTGGCACCCAGGAACCTGGCTGGAAAAATCGTCGCGAAGGCGCCCGCACCGTCAGCCAGGCCTGAAGGGTTCACCGTCACTTCCGCGAATGACACAGCCTTCGGATCCGTGCTGGCCCAGCTCACGCCGTTCGAATCGACACCGGCTGCACTTAGCCGCGTGTTGTCGCTAGCCGGTATTCCAGTCAGATATTTTACCGTTACGTCGGCTAGGGCGAGTTGGTGATCGCCTGATGTCGAAAACAGCGTCCTGTTGTTGGTAAGGAGATTGGTGACGGCCCTGTTGGCCCTCGTGATGCTATCCGCTCTGCCGTCGAGCTCCGCCGCTGCGGCAAGCGCCAGCGCATCCACACCTTTCTGCAGGTCGTTGTGCAGCCCAGTGGCCCGGCTCATGTCGATAGTCACCAATGCAAAGCCGACAAGCACCGGCAGCATGATGGCGACTAGGATCATCGCTATGCCGCGTTGATCGTCCCAGAATTCACGAATGGTCCTCAACATGATCTACTCTCTGTTCCATTCGTGCCAGGCGTCCTCGCTCGCCTGACGCACCGCATCCTTCTGCTTAATTCACTGCGTGCCGGCTGGGCCGACATTCACTGTCATGTTTGTCGTTGGCGCCGGCGCCGGCGGGAACTTGTACCTCTGAACGACGCCGACGGACCGCGCGCCATTGCCTTCGATCTTGGTGTTGTTGGAAGCCGGATTGTACGGGTCGACCGTCTGCAGCAACTGGTTTGCCCTCTGCGAGTCGCCGGCGGCCAGCGTCATCGTGTCGTAATTGTTCAAATAGTCCGCCGCGCAGCCCGCAAGCAGGCTGGAGCCGAGAAGGACGAGCAGGAGCTTATTTCTTGACATAGACCAGCTTGTCCTTCGATTTCACATCCAGCATGTGGCCGTAAGGGCCGGTGACGCCGTCGCCGTGCTCGTATTTCCGGATCATGTCCTTGCTGACTTCGAGCTGGCCGAGCAGCATGAGTTCCGGATCGTTGGCGGGCTTCGTCTTGTCGAACGGTGTCGCCAACTGCTCGCCGGGTTTCACCGGCCGCACGAGATGCGGCGTGACGATCACGACCAACTCGGTCTCTTCCTTCTGCGTGCTCGAATTGTGGAACAGTGCGCCGATGATCGGCACCTGGCCGAGCCACGGCACCTGATCCTGCAGCCTGGTGTTCTTGCTGGAGAGCAGGCCGCCCACGGCGAAGCTCTGTCCGTCGCGCAGATCGACCACAGTCGCCAGCTTGCGGTTGGTGAAGATTGGGTCGCCGGCTGTGGTGAAGCCGGTCAGGTCGCTCACCTCAGGGGCCAGCTTGATATGGATCTTACCATCGTCCAGCACCACCGGAGTGAAGTTCAGGTTGACGCCGAACTGCTTGAATACGATTTCGACTTCACCCTGCGCGTTAACGCTGCGGATAGGCACCTCACCACCAGCATTGAAGCTGGCCGTCTCGCCGGAAACCGTGGTGAGGTTCGGTTCGGCCAACGTGCGCACGACGCCCTTCGACTCCAGCGCCTCGATGATTAAGTCGACTTTGATGTTGCTGTCGATGATCTGGGTGATCAGTGTCGCGAAAGGATTGGATTTCGACAGCAGACCCGATACCAGGGTACCAGGGTCTACTCCGTCTGGAGTGGTAGCAGCGATGCCCGTTCCAAACTTAGTTGCATTGCTGTCCCTGCTCCTGAACGACACGCCGAGATCGCGCCCGGCATTGCGCTTGGCCTCCAGGATGCGCACCGACAGATTGACCTGTTCGCTGTCATCGATGGTGACGGCGTTGATGATGGCGTCCGGGCCATATTGCTGTGTCACCTCCACGATGGATGCCAGCGTCGCGGCGTCCTTGACGTGGCCGCTCAGCCGAACCTTGCCGTTGATCGAGCCGATCTCGATGCGCGCCCGCGGCGCCACCTGGCGGATCGCGGCCGCCATGTCGCTGACATCCTGGCCGACCTCGATCTGGATGGCGCCCAGCGAGCGCTTGTCCTCGGAAAACAGATTGACCGTGGTCGTGCCGACGCTTTTGCCGATGATGTAGAGCGTCTTGTCGGTCATCGGCTGGGCATCGGCGATCTTTTCGTCCCCAACGACGATATCGCCGAGCGTTGCGTTGACCTGGATCGTGGCGGATTGGGAAACGGGCACGAACACGCGGTGCAGCGACGGGCTTGACACGTCAATGAAGCGGTCGGCGGCATGAACCGCAGGGCTCAACGGCAACACAATACAGGACCAGGCCAGAGCGGCGGCGGCCAGTGATCCCCGAAAAATTCGCATCTAGATCGTCCCCCTTGCGGATCCATCCCAGCGGACCCACCCGGATCCCCCTATCCGAATGCGCCTTTCGCTATTTCTGTCGCGGCACGTCGTATGTTTCGAGCTTCACGCCGCGAAATACGCCGATTGTAGCCCGTGCTGGCGGCTCCGGCTGCACATATTTGACCACTTCCTTTACAACTTCTTGCGGTTGTGGTGCTGGTGCCACAGTGGGCTTCACCTTGCTCAATTGATCTATCTGGCTTCCGACCCGTTCCACGGCCTGGGCCAAGCCATCAATCTTCTCGTTGGCGCGCTTGCGCTCTTCGGCGGCCGCGGCGTCTGCAGCCTTCTGCCGCTCGAGCTCGGCCTGCCTCTTGGCAACATCCTCCGGCGTATCGCCGGTCAGGTCTGCAAGTGTGACTCTCTCCGTCGTCTCGCCCTTGTTGGCCGCGGTCTGGCGAAGCGCCAGCGACAGCTGACCGGCGCCGGCGGCTAGCGTCAGCTTCTGCGCATCCTTGGTGCTGACTTCGACAGTCACAGCCTTCACCACTTGCGGATTTTCCTTGCTCTCGTCGGCGACCTGATCGACGGCAAGCACCTTCACGCTTTGCAGCAGCACGTCGACGAAACTTTTGTCGGCGCCTTGATCGCTGCGCACGGTGCGGGTCAGGAGAATATCAACGCGGTCGCCGGGGAAGACAAATCCTGCGACGCCAAGAACATCGTTCACGCGGATGGAAACGGCCTTCATGCCTTCGGCGAGCACGGCCGAGAGGGTAGCGCGCTGTCCGGCGCCAGTGATCTTGCTGGCCAGGACCGGTTCGTTGACGCTTATCGTCTGCAAGGCTTGCCGCACACCGTTGCCGGCCAAAGCGTCCTTGACCGTCTTGAACGCACCAGCGGGCACAGCCCCAGCCGGCCAGGCAATTTCGCGCAACTTGTCGGCGCTCAGCGTGTCGCCGAATTTCAGCGGCATTGCCGCGACCACAATGCTGCCTACTTGCACGCTGTTGGATTGCGCCAGCGCATTGCGCTGGCCCGCCAGCCACATGTTGACGAGGACGACCGCCAGCACACCGAAGATGCCGGCGAGAACGATCATGATGAGTGTATTGGCGCGCATAACCCAAGCCCCATGCCAATAAAGCGGGATACGCCCCCGCCACCGCTAAGTTCAGGCCCGGATTGCACAATCCGGGCCTGATTTCTTCAAACGATCAAGAACCCGCACCGCTGGCGCAGGAGCCAATACCTGAGTTGTCCATGGCGCTGCACAGGCCCGAGAAGCGACCCGTCACCCACCCGCCGATGCCGATGATGAAGCCGATCGCTGCAACCGCGATGATGCCGATCAGGATCGAGTATTCGACCATAGCAGCGCCGTTTTCGTCGTCGCGGAACTGCCGGGTCATCGTCATGAGCTTTTTCATGCCAATTTCTCCCTTTGGAGGTTTGAACCCGACGAGACAGAGCCAAGGAATGAACCCCATACCCAAGCATCCCCCGTCACGTTCAATCCTTGTCCCACAAAAATGCCGAGTCAAACGGATTAACAGTCCGTTAACCTTTGAATACTCGATTCGAAGATTTCTGATTTTTCACAACAGCTTGATTCGCTTCGTTTTTCAAGCGATCTTAACCATTCATTCACAATTCGGCCACGCCCGTGCCCGCAAAGGTACACATTAGGAGAATGACATATGCATTTATATTAAGAAGGTTAGGAGCGCGCTCGCCGATGCGGTGACAAAGGTCCTAGGACTTTGGTCTGCGAGCATAGGGTAAGACAAAATAAAACGATTTCCGAACTCTCTATTTCTTAACTATGTCGCAAGTAATACCTCCAGTGTGTCCTCTACGCCGCTTGTGCCCCTCGTGGTTAACGCTTAGTTTCGATGTCGGGGAAATCAGAAGGGGTTCGGCGGCATGTTGGGTCGCTTCATCAAAGGGTCGGGAGAGCAGCGCGTGCCGCCGCCGACCGCAGTTGTCACAGCGGCAAATGGACCGGCAGTTGCCCCTGTTGCGGAAGCCGAACCGCAAAGTGACGATTTCCTGACGCTCAAAGTCGAGCTGCATCGCCATCTTATCGACCGCTTCAACCTGGCCGCTCTTGAGAATGCCACGAAGGACGAGATCCTCAACGAGATCCGGCCGATCGTGCGTGAATTCGTGCGCGGGCGAAATGTTCCGCTCAATGCGCGCGAGCTCGATCAGCTGACCAGCGATACGGCGGACGAGATGTTGGGCCTGGGCCCGATCGAGCCGCTGCTCAAGGACGACTCGATCACCGACATAATGATAAACACGCATGAACGCGTCTTCATCGAGCGCCGCGGCGTGATCGAGGAGACCTCGATCCGTTTTCGCGACGAGCCGCATCTTTTGCGCGTCATCAACAAGATCGTCTCGAACATCGGCCGGCGCGTCGATGAGTCGTCGCCAATGGTCGATGCGCGTCTCGACGACGGCTCGCGCGTCAACATCGCGGTGCGGCCGATCTCGGTTGACGGCCCGCTGGTGTCGATCCGAAAATTCTCCAAAAATCCCTATTCGCTCGAACGCTTGATGGCATTCAATTCGATCCGCCAGCCGATGATCGACATGCTGCGGATTGCCGTGCAGGCGCGCAAGTCGATCCTGGTCTCGGGCGGCACCGGCAGCGGCAAGACGACGCTGCTCAACGCGTTGTCGAGCTATATCCCAGCCAAAGAGCGCCTGGTCACCATCGAGGACGCCGCGGAGCTGCAATTGCAGCAGCCGCATGTCGGCCGGCTGGAAACGCGGCCGCCCAATGTCGAGGGCAAGGGCGAAGTCCGCCAGCGCGAATTGGTCAAGAACGCGCTGCGCATGCGGCCGGACCGCATCATCGTCGGCGAGGTGCGCGGCGAGGAAGCCTTCGACATGCTGCAAGCCATGAACACCGGCCACGAAGGCTCGATGACGACGATCCACGCCAACACGCCGCGCGATGCCATATCGCGCCTGGAGCAGATGGTCGGCATGGCCGGTATGCCGATGACTCATGAGTCCATCCGCGCTCAGATCGCCTCCGCCATCGACATCATCGTGCAGACGCAACGACTTTCCGATGGCGGTCGGCGTGTGGTCTCCATCTCGGAGCTGACGGGTATGGAAGGCAATGTCGTCCAGTTGCAGGAAATCTATCACTTTATGAGACGCGAAGTGGCCGCCGACGGATCGATCATAGGGGAGTTTCGGGCGACCGGGGTTCGTCCGCGGTTCGCTTCCGAGGCCGCCACGCTTGGTCTCCATTTTGGCAAGGATGCATTCAACCCGCAGGTTGCCTTGTGATGCTGACTGGACAGGCGCTTGTCTATTTTATCTACGCCGTTGCAGCGGCTTCCGTCATTCTTGCCGGCGAAGCCTTCTATCTTTCGCTGGCCGGTCGGCGCTCACGTTTCGCCGCAGTCAATCACAGGATCCGCCGCCTGGCTGATGAAGCGCCGGCGGAAAAGACGTTGAAAAGCTTATTGCGTGAACGCGGCCTGACCGAATCCGGAGACTTTGTCTATGGCTTCGTGTGGCTCAACCGGCTCTATACCCAGTCCGGAATCACCGGGAATCCGCTGATTTTTGCCGCGGTGTTCCTGCTTGCCGGATTGGTGATTGCGCTGATGCTGACACTGCTTTTCGGCTTCTCGCTTGCCGCAGCGGCGATCGCTTTTTTGGTCGTGGGTTTCGCGCTGCCCCTTCTTGTCCTTCGGCGCGCCCGCAGCAAGCGAATCCAGAAGTTCGCCAAGCAACTTCCCGATGCCCTGGACATGATTGTTCGTTCCCTGCGCGCTGGGCACCCTGCCTCTGTTGCCATAGGTCTCGTCGCTCGTGAGATGCCGGACCCGCTCGGAACGGAATTCGGCATCGTCGCTGACGAAATCACCTTCGGGCTCAGCATGGAGCAGGCGGTAAGAAAGCTGTCGGAACGAGTGGGTTTCGAGGGACTGCATTTGCTGACGGTTTCCCTGTCGATCCAATCGAAAACCGGCGGCAACCTCACCGAGATACTCGCCAATCTTTCGTCCGTGCTTCGCGAACGGCAAAAGTTGCGGATGAAGATCAGGGCTCTCTCGGCTGAAGGGCGAGTCTCCGCATGGGTTATCTCGCTGTTCCCGGTTGCAATGTTCTTGATATTGCAGGTCATTGCGCCGTCGTATTATGGAAAGATTTGGCATAGTCCGATCATCTTTCCGGTGTTCACCGTCTTCGGCGGGTGGGCGTTGCTTGGCGACTACATTATGTATCGCATGGTCAATTTCGACTTCTAGGAGTGACCATGGGCCTGCTTTCGAATATGAACGACCTGACCTTTCTGGTCTCCCTCGCCGTTTTTGCGGCGGCGGTGGCATTGTTCCTGTTCGCAGCACTGGTTCTCATGCCCGCAATGCAGACCCGGAAGCTAGTTTCGGACAGCCTTTTGGGCGAGGTTTCAGTCGACCCGCGATCCATTCTCGGCCAGGATCAGCGCGCCAGGCTCGCAGCGCAGAAGCCGATCGATGCCTATTTCAAGGCGGTTGAAAAGGAACACATGCAGCCGGACGCGCTTGAGGCGAAGCTGTTCCGCGCTGGTTTCTATCAGAAGAGTGCGCCTTTAATTTACACGCTTAGTCGCCTCGCCTGTGTGTGTGCAGGCTTTCTGATCATGTATGCGCTCCTGTCCTGGGTAGTGCCCCCGCGGCTGCCCGGTTTCATTGCTTTGGCCGGCTCCGCGCTGCTCGGCCTGGCTTGCGTCGTCATACCGAGCATCATGCTGGATCGCTTCGAGAACACGCAGAAGCAGATCTATCGTCGCGCCTTTCCCGATTTCATGGACATGATGATCACCTGCGCCGATGCGGGCATGAGCCTGGAGGCAGCGGTCGAGCGGGTCAGCCACGAACTCGCGGGGACCCATAAATGGCTGGGCATCCAGCTCTCGATCATGAATCTGCAACTGCGTGCGGGCAAGCCGCTGCGCGAGGCGCTTCGCGAGTTGGCAGATCGCATCGGCTTGGAGGAGGCAAAGGCCTTGGCGGTACTCTTCCGGCAGTCGGAAGAGCTCGGCACCAGCCTGACGGACGCTTTGCGCGTCTATAGCGCCGAGATGCGCGACCAGCGTATTCTCCAGGCGGAAGAGCGCGCCAATTCTTTGCCCGTCAAAATGATGATTCCACTGGGGCTTTGCATTTTCCCTGTAGTGATGATGGTGATCATGCTACCGGTCATCATTCGCATGAAGGGCATTTTCTTCTGATCCGTCGTATGATTAGGTTCTAAAATTGAGTCGGAGGGCTCCTTGGGGCACAAAATGATAAAGCCGACGCGCCTCGCCGCCGCAGCCGGTGTGCTTCTGGTCATGCTCGCCGGTTGCCAGTCGGCCGCCACCACCAGCGGCGTCGTGCGCACCAACGAGCCCGCGAAGGGCGACTACACGGCTTTCGGCGACACCTTCGATGGGCTGAAGACGATCAGCGACGTCGACTACTATGCTTCGGACCAGGCGGTCACCGAGGCCAAGACACAATTCCGTTCCGAGAATTACGGCAACGCCGGCGCCCTGTTCTATAAGGCGACACGATTGGCGCCCAATGATGGCGTCGCCTGGCTGGGCCTTGCCGCCTCCTGCGACCGTATCCGTCGCTTCGATCTTTCCGATATGGCCTATAGCCGGGCCTACAGGCTGCTCGGAGCGACTCCGGAGTACTACAACAATGTCGGCTACTCCTATCTGCTGCGCGGCAAGCTGCAGGAGGCGCGTACGAATTTCCTCAAGGCTTACGAGCTCGCGCCCAACGATCCGACCGTGACCAACAATTTGAAGCTCCTGTCGTCCAGCGTGCAGAACATAGAGCGGTCATGAGCCTTTTGCTCGCCGCATCGCTCTTGCTGAGGGCGCTGGCCATCCCGCTTCTCGGCAAGATCGCCTGGACCGATTTCACGACGCAGAAGATTGCCAATCGTGACGTGCTGCTGCTGATATGCCTCGGTCTCGGTTCGCTCCAACTCGTATCCGTGCAGACCGGATCATGGTGGGACATGGGCCTGAGCGCGATCGGCTGTGTTCTGCTGTTCGTGGCGCTGTTTCCATTTTGGGTCCTACGGAAGCTCGGCGCCGGCGACGTGAAGCTGATGGCGGCCGTGCCGCTTCTGATTGGCGGAAACGGCCTTGTCGTGTTCACGATTTTCCTGCTGATCTTCGCGCTGGCGACCGCGGCATTGGTCAAGAATCCCTTTCTCCTGCCGGCGGGCGCGTTCCGTCTCTACGTTCAGCACATGGACAGGAAAGGTGTCGTGCCATTCGGCGTGCCGATCTCGGCTGCCGCGATCTGCGCAATCCTATTCCAGATCTATGGCGGTGTGATGCTGGCCAGCAGCTCCGGGGTACTGCAGCAGCTTAACTAGCGTTTAGGTCCGGGGGGTGCTTCGATGTCAATAGCGAGGCTGGCGGTTCGCAGCAGTTCGGCGGCGTGGCGCGCCAATCAACCATTCTTCGTGACGGTAATTGCCTATATTCTTATCGCGCTGATCGCTGCGGCGCATTGGAAAATTGTCATTGACGTAAAACTCTACAATAAAAATTTTTTGTTTTTTGGGTCTGTAGTAACTCTGATTCTTGTTGTCGCGCTTTCCGGTCGGTTGATCATTGAGCGGCCAGTGCAACCGCTGCGCGCCATCAAGGATCTTATGCTTTCTAACAGGCTGGCGGACCGAATTATAGTTGGATTGCCGGTTGCACTCGTCCTCCCGATCTTTTTCTCGGTGTTCACCAGCATCAAGGGAGGCATCAGCAAGATTCAACCATTCTATGCCGACGCGGCCCTGACCGCGATCGACAGGGCAATTCATGGCGGGACCGATGCCTGGAGATTTCTTCATCCTATGCTTGGCTTTGGCCCTGTTACTTTCTCGCTGAACGTTCTCTACAATCTCTGGTTCGCTGAGGTTTTCATCGTTTTGTTTTGCGTCGTTTTTTCCACCAGGAACGAGCGGCTGCGTTCCCAGTTTTTGGTCGCGTTTGTCCTCACTTGGGTGTTGCTTGGCAACGCTTTGGCGGCAGCCTTCGCTTCAGTCGGACCGGCATTCGTTATGCCCTTCTACGCCGACGGTACGTTTTCTCCCCTGATGGACTACCTTAAGGCGACCGATATCACCTATCCCGTTTCGGCACTGGGTACGCAAAGCTATCTGCTGACGAATGCCGGGCTTGATGGCCCCCGCCTGGGCAGCGGCATTTCGGCTTTTCCGTCGGTTCATGTCGCTACCGCGACTTTGAACGCGATCTATCTCTGGCGTTTTGGCGGCGTGCTGCGGTGGGGCAGCATCGGGTTTCTAGTCGCTATCCAGCTGGGATCGGTGCATCTGGGCTGGCACTATGCTGTCGATGGATATGTTTCAATCCTTGCAACATCCGCCATCTGGGCCGCCGCCGGTTGGCTGTCGAGAAACTGCCCGCGCCCAGAGGCTTGATGATCGCCAAGCTCTTCTCAAGAACTCCGAAGATGCCGATGGTCGGTCTTGCACATGTCTGTTCGGAGGCCTGGCACGCCAACCGGCCATTCTTCGTGACAGTGGCGGCTTACGCAGTGGCGGTCGCCTTTGCTGCGACCTATTGGCAAATTCCACTCGATCCTCAGATCTACAGCGAACCATTCCTGCTATTCGGGGGCGGAGTAGCGTTTGTCCTCTTTGCCATCGTCGCGACGCGGGTCATGCTTGAACGGCCGGAACGACTGTTTCCTGGTCTGGTCCGTCGTTTGTTGGAAAATGACTTGCCCAACCGGCTCGTCATAGGTTTGCCGGTTGCCCTGACCTTGCCTGTCTTCTTTTCTCTTTTCACCAGCATGAAGGGCGGCCTCAGCAGAATAGTGCCCTTCTATGCCGACTCCACGATTGTCGCCATCGACAGGATGATCCATGGCGGCCAGGACGCCTGGAGGATATTGCACCCTCTCCTCGGAGCCGGGCCGCTGACCTTCTCCCTGAACTTTCTCTACAATCTTTGGTTCGTGGTGATGCTTATCGTACTGTTTTGCGTCACGTTCTCGACAGGCAATAAGCGTCTTCGGTCGCAATATCTGGTGGCGTTTGTCCTGACCTGGGTGCTTCTGGGGAACGCCGTAGCGACCATTTTTGCTTCGGTCGGACCTGCCTTCATCATGCCCTTCTATGGCGATGATACGTTCGTCCCATTGATGGATTATCTTCAGGCGACAAACACCGTCTATCCCGTGTGGGCTCTCCACGCACAGGGGATTCTTCTTGCCAACGCCGCCCTTGATGGTCCTCGCCTGGGCAGTGGCATATCCGCCTTCCCCTCGCTCCATGTCGCTGTGGCGACGCTCAACGCGATCTATCTGTGGCGCTTTGGTGCGGTTCTGCGCTGGGCTGGCGTCATCTTCCTGATCGCCATCCAATTGGGCGCCGTGCACTTGGCTTGGCACTACGCCATCGACGGCTACGCCTCTATGCTGGCGACGCCGATCATCTGGGTTCTCGCGGGGCGGCTATCAAAGGATCCAGGCACGGCTACGGAAGGAAGTGCGAGATCCGGTTTCGATTTCGGCTGACCCGGCCTTCAGAGCACGTCGCTCGAAGGGTTCGTGCCATCTCCGATGTACCGCCCGCTGTAGCGCCATATCACCGCGATCGCGATGATCGAGAAATAACCATCAATGGCATAGTGCCAGCCGAAATATACGGAGCCGAAGAGGATCACGCCCGCGTAAACCCACGCTGCGGCGCCGACCCACCGATTCAAGCTCGAAAGGAAAAGTGCGTTTAGCACGGCGATGGCGACGTGGAAGCTCGGCATCGCTGAAATGCCTGTCCCTATCGAGGCTTTGTGGTTCGTATAAGACGAATAAAGGTAATCGGTGATGAGAAGCGTGTCTGGTCCAGCATCGCTTGCTTTGAGCGATTGGATAAGATCCCCAAACATATCCGGATCGAACAGGCGGTCGTAAAAGATCGGTCCGGCCGATGATGCCGCCAGTCTCACGGCCACGCCCAGAACGACCGCGGTAGTGATGAGCGACAGGAAGTAGCGCTGGCGCTTTGATGCGTCGTCGAGCCAGGCTGCGACGACGACGACCGTGGCAAGCAAAACGAACCAAAGCTGCGAATAGAGGATGTAGAGCGCTCGATCAGCGACGTTTGGAATTGGCAGGGCGCGCGCCCATCTCCATGGATCGCCGAAATGCAGGTCGGCGTCGATCCTTGCCAGGATTTGGTCGGCAAAGAACGGCACCATCTGCGAGAGTTCGTGCTTGAACGCAGTGAACGCGGCCAAGCAAAGTATGAAAATTCCAAGTGTGGTTGTCGCACCGACGCCCCGCGACGCCAGCTTGTACCGCAGCCAGCTGGCGGGGGCGCGTGGCTGGCTGATGATTGCCGCAACGGCCAATCCGATCAGTATCAGGAAGGGCAGCAACAGATAGAGCAGTCTTAGCCTGGACGTGCCAAGCGCGGCAAAATAGGTGTCGGGATAGAGATAGGCAGCGAGCCCGGCATAGCACAGGCAAAACACCGCGAGCTTTGCCGAGGCTGAGAACCGGGATCGTTCGGCAGCTATGTCAGGCGCCATTTCCATTGCCGCACCGGCTTTTTCTTGATGGTGGACAGAGGCGGCGGTTCGCCAGATACGGCTGGTCTCGGGTCTTCAAACATCAGGCGTTCGATGAGCGCTACGGCACCAGCCCCCACCGCGGCGACGACAGCCAAAATGAGAAGCTTTCTAAGAAAATCCAACGACCCACCACCCCAGTGAAATCAAAACCCCGCCGTCTGCTTCTCCACCAGCTTCAGCTTGCCCTTTTCCACCTTGAAAAACGGCATCGATCTTTGGCTCGAGCCGTCGGCGCGGAAGCGGAACAGGCCGGTCGAGCCGCGGAAGCCGCTGGTATTCTCCAGCACCTGCTTGGAAAAGCCGTTCGGGCCGACCGAGCTCGCAATTCCCGCCGACAGCGCCACCATGTCGTAGGCGTAGGCTACGTTGACGTCGGGCTGATAATTGTAGGTCGCCTTGAAACGGTCGGCGATCGGTCCGGTCTCGCCCTGGTCGAGCGTCGCGATGTAGGCGCCCTCATAGAGCGGGTCGATTGGGCGCTCGAGCCAGCGGTCGGTGCCGATCAGGCTCACGGCCTTGCCCGGAATGCCCTTCGCCTTCAGCGCCGCCAGCACGGCCGTCGGGCTGCCATCGCCGCTGGCGACGACGACGGCGTCGGGCGCCTCCACCAGCGAGCCCATGTCGGACACCGCCTTCGCGCCGTCCGACGCCGAATAGGGAACTGTCACGGCGAGCGTCGCGCCGTAGATGCTGAGCGCGTTGCCGACCCTGGCCTCGATGGCGCTGGAATTCGCGCCCGCCGGCACCATCAGCACGAATTTCTTGGCGCCCTTGCCGGCGACTGCGGCGGCGCCCGCGGCCGCGCTGTCGGCCTCGCTGAGGCGCACCGAGTAGACGCCCGGGCCGCCGGCGAAATTGTCGGCCAGCGCCAGCACCGGCGGCCGCTGCGTGCCGGAGAGCTTGGCAAGGTGCTGCGCGGCGCCAAGCTCTGCCGGGCCGATGACGGCCTTCGCGCCGCCCGAGGTGATTGCCTTCACCGCCAGATCCTTGGCGTAGCCGCTGTCGCCGCGCGTGTCCTCGATCGTCAGCGTCACCAGCTTGTCGCCGAGGTCGGTCATCGCGAGCCGCGCGGCGTCATACATCTTCCTGCCGTTCTCGCCGGCACTGCCGGAGGCCGAGAGCGGCAAAAGCATCGTTATCTTCGTCGTGCCAGTGCCGAGCGTCAGATCTCCCTTCGGCGCGGCGCTTGCAGCAGCGGCGCCGGTCTGCTGCACCGGCGCGGCGGCAGGGCTGCCGGGCGCGGCGATCGCCGAGGGATCCAGCACCGCCGATGCGCCGTTCTTCGACTGGCAACCGGAGGCGGCCGCGACAACGACAAATGCGGACGTCAGAAAAGCGCGCAGCGGTAAGACCCGCAAACGACGCCGCCGGAAATGCCAAGCGGCGCCGGCACACGCGTCAGCCGGCGCCGGGCACGCGCAGACAACCGCCTCCGCCCAGGCTCTTATGACCATCATCGCGGCCGGTCGGCGCAGCGTTCGACCGTCAGCTCAGTGCATGTACTCGACCATGCGGTCGTGGAAGCACTCGCACTTGTTGAGGTAGTCCTCGTCCTTGTAGTTCGTCTTCAGGTAGCCGTAGGCCTTGCCGCAGGCGACCTTGGCTTCCGATGCCCAGACGAAGGCGGGGCGCGACGAGTTGATCCATTCCGGGCTGTTGGCGACGGCGATGGACTCGTCCATCAGCTTCACCACCCGATCCTTGAGCTCGACCATGTTGTCGGTGAGCACCAGGTCCGACGTGCCGACGGTGCGGCAATAATTCACCGCCGGCTCGCCGATGATGTCGGCGGCAAAGCCCGTCGATCCGGCCAAAAGCAGCGCCGTGGCCGAAGCCAGAAGTCTTGCACCACGCTTCATGTAAGTCCCTCTCCAAATTACCAATTCATGGTTCGCTAATGCATAGCACGGGAGCGCGCCCGCGCATAAGCACTAAATCGTGGCTGTATGCTGTACGTGGTTCGTGTCGTCGTAAAGGATATTGATCGTGCCGGTGGTGGTCGGCCCGTTCTGCAGCACGGCGACATCCACGAAATTGGCCGCATTGCCCAAACCGTCGGTGTCTACGCTCAGCGTCTTGGTGCTGGTGTCGTAGTGCACATAGTCGGCGATGTTGCCGGCGTCCGGTTTGTCGAACAACGCAGTCAGGTCGATCTGATCTCCTTCGCCTTTGTTGTAGTCGATGATGAGATCCTTGATATTCACTTCGAGATGATCGAGCTTGAACGTATCGGCGCCGGTGCCGCCGGTGAGCGTGTCATGGCCGAGACCGCCGATCAGGATGTCGTTACCGTCGCCGCCGTTGAGCGTGTCGTCCCCTGCAAATCCTTGCAGGATGTCGTTGCCCCCGTTGCCGTTCAGCGTGTCGTCATTGGCCGTACCCTGCATGGTCTCGGCATCCGCCGTGCCGGTATAGGTAACGCCGTTGACGACGTGAACATCGAGTTGCTGTGCCGGTGACGTATCGCCATCAGCATCCTTTAAGGTGACGTTGAAGGTCAGATCGGCATTTTGCGGAGTAGTGGTCGCCGTGACGAAACCGATGTCGGTGAACTTGATCACGTCGTTGTCGCTCGTAAAGGCTTCCGTGCCGCTCGAGCCACCTGTGTCGCCGGTATCCTTGTTCAAATTGATTCCGGAGCCGGTGATACCTTCGGTCGAGGTCAGCAATTGCATCCCGGTAATGACGTAGTTTTCGCCAGGATTGACGTTGTAGTCATTGCTCTCGATGATGACGACGCCGTCGGCACTACCATAGTTGATGTTGTAGGGATTGCTCTGACTCGCCAGATAGATATCTTCGTGGTCGACCACAACGGCTCGCGTCGTGATCTGGTTGGTGTCAGGATCCAGAAGCTTGAGGATGACGACAAAATCCTCTGTGGATCCCAGCTGCTCAACTTTGAAATAGACCGACGATACCTGGGCATCTGCGGCGTTGTTGGTATTCGCTCCGGGATCAGAGGTATAGAAATTCATGTCGACGACTTCGCCGCGCTGAATCGTGCCGCTGCCGGTGCCGACATTGGCATTGTTGGCAAACACCTCTGTATCGGCGGCGTGGAAGAGATCGCCTGCGGCATACGCTGTGGCGCTGCCGGGGGCTCCGGTCGCCGTCAGCGGCACACCACTGCCACCCGAGGTCGGTTTGTCGGCGGTGAACTGGACGAAGAAGTTGGTGTCCAACTCCGCTACCACGACGGCCGCCGGCCCGCTGGTATCCGACGAACCGTCTGAATTGTAGCCGTCGAAAGCGCTTGCTCCGCTCGTTGTCAGCACGGTCACGGAGCTGATCGGGTCGGCGAGGTCGACCGTATAGGTGCCGTTGACCTTGTCGAAGGTAATGGTGCCGGTTTCCGCCGTCGACGTCCCGCCTGTGAGATAGCTGAAGCTGACGTTGAAGACAGCTGTCGTCGAGGTCTCCGAAGCCCAGGTTACGGTCGGCGAGGTGATTGCGCTCCCGGCCACCGTGCCGGTCAGCGTAATCGCCGCAAAGTCGGAATTGAGGCTGCTGTACGTGGTATGGCCGTCAGCCCCGATGGCGTAGTCGAACACGCCGGTTCCGCTGACGGTTCCGCTGTTGGCGAAGTAGAGGTCCGTCTTGTCATGAACCGACGGGCCGTCATCGGCGAAGCGGACGTTGCCGCCAAGGTCGATGGTCGCGCTGTTGGT
Organism: Mesorhizobium sp. LEGMi-168a; assembly: GCF_058312955.1. Lineage (NCBI taxonomy): Bacteria > Pseudomonadati > Pseudomonadota > Alphaproteobacteria > Hyphomicrobiales > Phyllobacteriaceae > Mesorhizobium > Mesorhizobium sp. LEGMi-168a. Next base: position 65 of record NZ_JBZEGV010000050.1, on the reverse strand, counting down.
TGCCGTGTCGCCGTCGCCGTCGGTGGTGAGCGCGGTCGCCGTCAGGTTGACCAGGCCGTTGCCCA
>NZ_JBZEGV010000049.1:0-22965 GCF_058312955.1 Mesorhizobium sp. LEGMi-168a | reverse complement strand
CTGGCTGACCGACAGGAAGCCGAGGCCGGCCGGCAGCATGAAACCCTTCTGCGAGCCGCTGACGGCGCAGTCGACGCGCCATTCCTCCTGGCGGAAGTCGATCGAGCCGATCGACGAGACGCCATCGACGAAGAGCAGCGCCGGATGGTTCGCGGCATCGAGCGCGGCGCGGCAGCCGGCGACGTCGCTGGTGACGCCGGTCGCGGTCTCGTTCTGGGTGCAGAAGACGGCCTTGATGCGGTGCGCCTTGTCGGCCCGGAGCTTCTCGGCATAGAGGTCGAGCGGGACGCCCGTTCCCCACTCGCAATCGATGACGTCGACCTCGAAGCCGAGGCGCTCGGCCATGTCGACCCACAGATGCGAGAACTGGCCGAAGCGCGACATCAGCACCTTGTCGCCGGGGCTGAGCACATTGGTCATCGCCGCCTCCCAGGCGCCGGTGCCCGATGAAGTGTAGATGAAGACGCGACCGGTCTCGTTCTTGAAAACCTTCTTGATGTCCTCGAACAGCGGCAGCGTGAGATTGGGGAAGGAAGCGGCGCGCATGTCCTCCATCGGCAGGTTCATGGCCTGCCGGACCTCTTCGGGAATGTTGGTCGGTCCTGGGATGAAAAGATGGGTGAACCCAGCCATGCGCGAACTCCTCCGATCGTTTTGGGATGGTGGAGCAAGTTTCGTTGCGATGGCGCCGAGCAACAACACCTTGCCGGGTAAGTTGTCGCCGCGCGCGGGTAGGGCTGACCTACCCGGCCGACCTACCCGAAAGGCGATTTGGAAGTGCGGCGCTTCTCGTTCGCATAGAGCGCGACAGCCATGGCGCGGTTGCGCACGTCAAGCTTGTCGTAGAGATTCTTGAGGTGGTACTTCACCGTGTTCTCCGAGATCCCGGTCCGGGTTGCGATCTGGAGATTGGTCCAGCCATCGGACAGCACCGCAAGCAGTTCGCGCTCGCGCACGGTGAGCTGCGACAGTGGCGAGTCGTTGACCTTGTTGATGTCGATGTAGGGGATGCAGATGCGCCCATGCGCGACCGCCAGGATCGTCTCGAAGATGATCGGCGGATCGTCGAACTGGAAGCAGTAGCCCTGGGCGCCGAGCCGTACACACTGTTTCAGAATACCGATGTCGTGGTCATTGGAGAAAACCGTGATGCGCAGGTCGAGCTTGCGGTTCTGGACTTCCACCAGGATGTCGGCGCCGTCCATGTCGGCGAGCTTCCAGCCGATGACGGCGACATCGAATTTGGTGCTTGCCGCCAATTCCAGGAATTGCTTGCCGCTCTGCACGGAACTCACGAGCTCGAAACGCCCGTCGCATTCCAGCATCTCGCGCAGCGCCGACACAACGAGCGGATTGCGCTCGGCAACGACGACGCGCACGCGCCTCGAGCCAACTGCTTCGTTCGTCTTCCGGGACTTGAGGTTCAAAGCCTGTCGCTTGTCCTTTCGATCTCGCGCAGTTGCCGGTCGCTGTGGACCTGCATCATGACAATTCTGCCCCAATCGCAAAAGGGCGCTCTTTCCGCAGCGACATGCGCTGTCGCGCCGGCTGAAGCGGGAAATTGCGCTGCTGTGAGGTCGCGCCGAAGGCGTCACGGCGAATATTTCGCTGAATATTCCGTATGCTAGCGCAACGATTTCGCAAGACGAATCGCATGACGGCCCTATCTGCCGCATTGGCATCGGATTTTCCCGAAATGCGGTTTCCACTTTCGGGAATCATGTTCTAGACCTGATTTCGCACCCTTTCCGGATTCCTGTTGGCGGGAGGCGCTGGTGGAAGGCCAGGACAGAGAGATCACCGGCGCCAGGGCCGCCGACGAGCACCACGCCGACATCTATGGCGAGGACGGCGCCGTCCGTTCTTCCTTCCTTGCCCAGATCGGTGCGGCGATTGCCGACCGCGATACGCTGACCCTCAAGCGCGAAGTCGACGACCTGCACCAGTCGGAACTGGGCGACCTCATCGAGGCGCTGCATCCCGAACAACGCCGTGCGCTGGTCGAGCTGCTCGGATCCGATTTCGACTTCTCGGCGCTGACCGAGGTCGACGAGGCGATCCGTCTCGACATCGTCGACAACCTGCCCAACGAGCAGATCGCGCAGGCGGTGCAGGAGCTCGATTCCGACGACGCCGTCTACATCCTCGAGGACCTCGACCAGGAAGACCAGGAAGAGATCCTCTCGCAACTGCCCTTCACCGAACGCATCAGGCTGAGGCGCTCGCTCGACTATCCGGAAGAGACGGCCGGCCGGCGCATGCAGACCGAGTTCGTCGCCGTGCCGCCGTTCTGGACGATCGGCCAGACCATCGACTACATGCGCGAGGACAAGAACCTTCCGGACCGCTTCAGCCAGATCTTCGTCATCGATCCGAGCTTCAAGTTGCTCGGCGCCATCGACCTCGACCAGATACTGCGCACCAAGCGCGCGGTGAAGGTCGAGGACGTGATGCACGAGACGCGGCACGCCATCCCGGCCACCATGGACCAGGAAGAGGCGGCGCGGGAGTTCGAGCAGTACGACCTGCTCTCGGCCGCCGTGGTGGACGAGAACGACCGGCTGGTCGGCGTGCTCACCATCGACGACGTGGTCGACGTCATCCAGCAGGAAGCGGAGGAAGACCTTCTGCGCATGGGCGGCGTCGGCGACGAAGAATTGTCGGACACCATTGCGGCGACATCGCGCTCGCGGGTGCCGTGGCTGCTGGTCAATCTTGGTACAGCCTTCATCTCGGCCTCGGTGATCAGTATGTTCGGCGCGACGATCGAGGAAATGGTGGCGCTTGCCGCATTGATGCCGATCGTCGCTTCGCTGGGCGGCAACGCCGGGACGCAGACGATGACCGTGACCGTGCGTGCGCTCGCCACACGCGACCTCGACATCTACAATGCGGGCCGCGTCATTCGCCGCGAGGTGATGGTCGGCCTGCTCAATGGCGCGGTCATTGCGGCGATCCTTGGGCTGGTCGCCGGCTTCTGGTTCCACAATCCCGATCTCGGTTTCGTCATCGCCGCGGCGATGATCCTCAACATGCTCGCCGCGGCGCTTGGCGGCATCCTCATTCCGCTGTTCCTTGACAAGCTCGGGGCCGATCCGGCGATTTCATCATCGATCTTCACGACGATGATTACCGACGTTATCGGGTTCCTCGCCTTCCTCAGCCTCGCTACATGGTGGTTGCACCTGGGTGCCGGAGCCTGACAAGACGTTAATTGACTTTTACGTAAATGCCGTGCGACGTTGATTTGGGGTCATATGCCGATTCCGGCATATGACGGGGTTTGATCGGAGGGAAGGGCGACGCTCCTGCGTGGCGATGCCTGGACGTTTTTGGGCGTGGGAGCGAGAATGCGGGAATATTATACGATCACCGAGCTGACGCGCGAGTTCGACGTATCGACGCGGACGTTGCGGTTCTATGAGGACGAAGGGCTGGTGCAGCCGGTAAGGCGCGGCCGCACACGGCTGTTTCGCCCGTCCGACCGGCATCTCATCCGTCAGATCATGCGCGGAAAGCGCCTTGGCTTCTCGATCGCCGAGATCCGCGAAATCATCCAGATGTACAAGGAGCCGCCCGGCGAGGTGGGCCAGCTCAAGCTGATGATCAAGCGTATCGAGGAAAAGCGCGAGGATCTGCGCCAGAAGCGGCGCGACCTCGAGGAGACGCTTGCCGAGCTCGATCAGGCCGAGGAGTCCTGCGTGGAGCGGTTGGCGGAGTTGGGCGTGAATACGTAGCGGTCCGCTGGCAGCCAAAGAATTCAGCTAGGCTAACTGTCGCAAACGTTCGAGATTGGCCGGAGCTTTCGAACTTCGTCATCCCAGGGCGGAGCAGCCGTGAAGCGGCGTCGCGGAGACCCTGGGATCCATGCCGTTACCTTGATCGTAGAGTGCAGCGGAGCAGAATTCTGAATCATTGCAACGCCTTAGCGTCACGGCATGGATCCTAGGGTCTGCGCGCGTCGCTTCGCTCCTTGCTTCGCCCTAGGATGACGACGTCGCGGACGCTTCTGCTAATCGCCGAGGTGTGCGGCCTGTCGTCAAGGACCTAGGCAACGCAGCCTCAAATCCAGCGCCGAACCCGCTTGGCGTAGTCGCGATATTTCTTGCCGAACTTCGCCGCCAGCATCTTTTCCTCCTTCTCGATCGCCAGCTTCTGCGTCGCGAAGGCAGCGAGGAAGGCGAAGAGCAGGAACCAGGCGATGCCGGTGATGAAGGACACGCCGATCAAGAGCAGCGTGTTGGCGAGATACATCGGATTGCGGGTGATGCCGAAGGGCCCGGACGTCACCAGATGGTCGGGCTCGGCGTTGGGATTGAGCGTCGTCCTGGCGCGCACCATGGTGCGGATCGCCGTGACCCAGAGTGCGGCGACGCCAAACAGCGCCACCCAGCCGGCGCCGACCAGGATGTCGCCGAAGATGTCGCCGATCCAGGGCAGCGGGTAGAGCATGCCGAGCACGACGCTGAGCGCGATCGCCACGACATAGATCACGGGCGGCCAGGGGATGATCCCATGCTTCGGCTGGGTGCCGGTCATTGTTGTCCTCCCTCCATCTTGCTTTCCGTCGCCGCAGTGCAGGTGCTCGCAAGATCGGCAAGATGCGATTTCCAGATCTCGGTCTGGTCGTTGCTGTAGAGCTTGTCGAGAGACCCTTCGCCCTTCAGCGTGTCCAGCATGCAGCCACAATAGCTGGAACAGAACGTCGTGTCCCGCTGCTGTTCACACTGCGCCTGGCAAGCCGGCAGGAAGCCGGCTTCCTTGTCCTGCGGTGGTGCCGGCATGACCTGCGAAAGCAGCCAGACCGAGCCGAAAAGCACCGGCTGGTGGATGAGGTAGAAGGCGAGGCTGTGCCGGCCGATGAAGACAAGCGGATCGGACCAGCGGCCGGGCATCCAGGTCCCCAGCCGAGCGAGAAGGCCGGAGGCGGAAGCGAGCTTGACCACCGCGATGCCGGCAAGCACCGCGCCGAACCATGGAAACAGCGGCACATAGTCGTTCGAGCGCGGGTTGGTCGCCGACAGCCCGACCCACCATAGCGCTGGATGGTCGAAGAATTCAGAGCGGAGATAGTAGGGTGCAGCAACTACGGCTGCCGCGATAATTGCCGTCAGCAGCGCCGGCAGCCTGAGAAAAGCGAGGCCGAGCAGGCTGGCCAGCGCGATCTCATGCAGGATGCCGAAGAAGATGAAACCGTCCGGCGTCGCGATATAGGTGACGGCCGAGATGGCGATCGCCGCCACGGCGACCATGGCAAAACGCTTCCAGAAGCTCGACCAGCGGATCTGGCGGCCGTGGGCCAGGAACAGGCTGACGCCGACCAGGAACAGGAAGGTCGAGGCGATGCAGCGCGCATAAAACTTCCACCAGCCGTAGGCGGTGAGGCCCGGCGCGGTATAGCCGAAATTTTCGAGATCCCAGGTGAAGTGGTAGCTCGCCATGGCGATCAGCGCGATGCCGCGCAGGATATCGATGGCGACGATGCGACTGTGCTTCGGCGCGTCCTGAACGGCTTCGCTCGTCGTCTGAAGGCTCATGATCTCGCAATCCGATTCAGTCGTGCCAAACGACTATCACGGTTCGGGCGAACAACAGAGGGTGGATCGGCAGCAGCCGCTCCGGGCGGCATGGCAAGCCGCTTTAGGCCAGTGGCGGAAAGCCTTTGGCCGGCTTCGCTTTTCGGCTTCTCGGAGTCGGTTTCCTGCTACCCGTCGTCCGGTGGTCCGGCCAGATTTGGCGAGCGATTCACTTTCGGAGGGCCGATGTCCACCCATGTGCGCCATCCGATCTGGCTTCCGGCCCTCAGACCGGCAGACGCGCGCACCTTCGCTTCGCTCTACGCGGTCGAATCCTTTGCGCGGGCCACGATCTCCAGCGTCATCCCGATCCAGGCCTACGAGATCCTGCACAATGAGCAGATCGTCTCGATCCTCTACACCATAGTGTCGCTGCTCGGGCTGTCGGTGACGCTGTTCATGCCGATGCTGATCCGCCGCTTCGCGCGGCGCTGGGTCTACACGGCCGGCTGCCTGATGCTGGCGATCGGCTCGGTTTTCTTCGTCACCCACACGCTGCCCGGTCAACTCGCCGGCATGCTTTGCCGCGTCATGGGAGCGAGTGCGCTGTCGATCACGCTCAACCTCTACATCATGGACCACATCCGCAAGACCGACTTCATGCAGGCGGAATCGCTGCGCATGGCGTGGTCGATGTTTGCCTGGACCGGCGGGCCGACGCTCGGCATTTTCCTCTACACCCGTTTCGGCATCTATGCCGCGCATGGCGCGGTCGTGGCCTTCGCGCTTGCGTTGCTGGCGCTGTTCTGGACCTACCGGCTGGGCGACAATCCATCGATCCGCCCCGGCAGGAGCCGGCCGGCCAATCCGCTCGCCAATATCGGCCGCTTCATCGCGCAGCCGCGCCTGCGTCTCGCCTGGCTGATCGCCTTTGGCCGCTCCTGCTTCTGGACGACCTTCTTCGTCTACGGCCCACTGTTCATGGTGATCACCGGCCAGGGCAAGCTTGCCGGCGGGCTGCTGGTCTCGGCGGGCAACGCGCTGTTGTTCATGGCGATCTTCTGGGGCAGGGCGGGAAAGCGCTTCGGCGGCCGCCGGACCATGACCTTCGCCTATTTCGCGATGTCGGCCATGCTGCTTGCCGCGGGCGGGGTCGGCGCAGCCGCGCCGCTACTCACCGCCGCCTTCCTGCTTTGCGGCGCGCTCTTCACCATCGCACTCGACGCGCTGGGTTCCACTGCCTTCATGCGTTCGGTGCGTTCTTACGAAAAGGCGCAGATGGCTGCGGTCTACCGCACCTATCTCGATTTTTCCGAGCTGACGCCGCCGCTGGTCTATTCGGTGGTGCTGACCTTCTTCGGCCTCGGCTCGGTGTTCGTCACGCTCGGCATACTGGCCGCCTTTTGCGGCTTCTTCACCTGGCGCTATCTGCCGAAATCTTTTTGACTAGCGACCGGCTGGAAAGCCGCGTGGCGCCCGCGCACCCATTGGTGGAAGCGGCGCAAGTCGTATTCCTCGGGCATCAGAACGCCCGCCTCGTGGCGGATCGAGCACAGGCCCTTCTGGTTGATCTCGCAGATCGCGGCGTCCTCTTCGAGCACCTGGGTGCCGAAGGCGACGATGTTGTCGATATCGGTCTGCGCAAGCGCATCGGGCGCGAACAGCCATTCGGCGGTGAGCTCGGTCTGCTCGGGGCCGAGCGGGCTCAGCCGCACCGTGCGGACATAGTCGACATGGCCGACGACGAACATAGAGGGCAGCGAGGTGGCATAGGTCTGGCCGGCGGCGCGCTCGGCCGGCGTCAGGCCGGCAAAGACCGGTCCATGGACGCGCCCGTCGCGCGACCATGTCTCGGCGCCGGCGCGCAGGCCGCCGGAAAACTCCGGCGCGTCATTGTCGGCGTGGCGCGCCCATTCCGGATCGTCATGCCTCGACATCAGGCCGCGGCCGTAGATCGGCACCAGCCGTGACAGGTCCTTGTGCACGCCGGGACAGTGCAGGCACTCGTTGAAGTTCTCCCAGAAAATCTTCCAGTTGCAGTTCATCACCTTGCTGAGCCGGTGCCCGGTGACGAGCGTCTCCAGCGGCCAGTTGGAAAGGTTTCCGGAGGCGGGATCGAAGGAGGTTTCCGCCGAGCCGCCGGCATCGTCGGCAAGGTTGATGAAAACGAAGCCGCGCCACACCGAGAGCGCCACGCGGTAGAGCGGATAATCGGCCTTGTCGAAGCCTTCGGGCAGCGATTTGGACGGCACACGCGCGAGGTCGCCGCGCAGCGAATAGGACCAGGCGTGATAAGGGCAAGTAAGCAGCCTTGCTTTCAGCCGCCCCACGCTCTCCTGGCAAAGCTGCGAGCCGCGATGCCGGCAGGTGTTGTGGAAGGCGCGTAAGCTCCCGGTCTCGTCGCGCAGCACCACGACCTCCTGCGAGCCGATGCGCACGGTTCGAAAGGCAAGCGGTTCCGCGAGATCGGCTTCGCGACAGACCATCAGCCAACTCCGGTACCAGATGGCGTCGAGATCATGTTGGAAGGCCTCAGCATCCCGATAGGCCGCCGCAGGCAATGTCGGCTCGAGGCTGGTCAGACCGTTGTAGAGATCGCGTTCGCTCGGATTCGGCTGCATCGGCTTCTCCCTGGCTGCCGACAGCCGACACCCCGCCAAGGCCGTTGTCAATTGCGTGGCCATTGTGGTGTCCCTGCACCGCCCTTAAGGTCGCTTTGCCGACGCCGGCGCTTGCCGGGCTAATCAGGGTCGCAAGGCATGCCTGCAAGAACGATGTCACTCACAGAGGAATTGGTCGCCCGCTGTTTTCGTGCGGTCGAGGACTCCGGACCCGATCCCGACGCGCAGCATCTCTCCGACAACGATTACGAGGCGATGCTCGATACGTTCGAGGCTGAGCTTCCCGCGACCGAACCGCTGTGGCTGTTCGGCTATGGTTCGCTGATCTGGAAGCCTGAAATCGAGCATGTCGAGGAGCGGATCGCTATGGCGCGCGGCTGGCATCGCTCCTTCTGTATGAACATGACGCGCTGGCGCGGCACCAAGCAGAGTCCGGGCCTGATGATGGCGCTGGATCGCGGCGGGCAATGCGAGGGCGTTGCCTTCCGGCTGAACGGTGGTGAGCGCCGGCAGGCGCTGGACAGGCTTTTCCGGCGCGAGATGACGCTGAAGCCGACCAGCTACCATCCCCGCCTGCTGCAGCTTGCAACCGACAAAGGGCCGTTGCGGGCGCTCGCCTTCGTCATTAACCGCAAAGGCACGACCTATGCCGGCCCGCTCGGCGAAGAGGAGGTGGTCGAAAGGCTGGCGACGTCCTGTGGCCATTGGGGTTCAGGCGCCGACTATCTCTACAACACCGTCAAGAATCTCGAAGCGCGCGGCATCCACGACGCCCATTTGTGGCGATTGCAGCAGCTTGTCGCCAAACGAATCGCCGTCTCCTAGCACGCGAAACCATGCCGCAATCGCGCTTCGGCGTGACGGAATTTGGTTTGCCGGGCGCGACGATTCTGCCTATAGTCGATCGCGTCGTCGGTTCCGTTTTTGGAGCCAAGAGGGAATGCGGTGAGGGCGGACTTCCTGCCCAAAGCCGTGGCTGCCCCCGCAACTGTGTGCGGTAGTCCTCTCCATAGACCACTGAGGATTTTTCCTCGGGAAGGTGGGGAAGGGCGCGGATCCGCGAGCCAGGAGACCTGCCGGCGACGGGAAAGTTTGACTTCGATGCCCTCGGGTGGAGGGCGAAAGGACAAGACATGAATACCGCTTCCGTCTCCCTCGGCGCCTCCGTCTCCTCGCAGTCGCGCATCATGCAGCTGGCAATGGCCGCGCTGCTCGGCATTTTCGTCGTCGGCTTTGTCGGCTTCTCGCATATCGATGCGGTCCACAACGCCGCCCACGACTATCGCCACTCGATGGCGTTTCCCTGCCATTAAGCCAGGTCCGACATCATGAATCTGTTTCGCAACGTCGTGTTCATCGCGGCGATCGCGGGGCTTGTGGCGGGCATAGCGCTCGCCTGCATGCAGGCCTATGCGACCGTGCCGCTGATCCTCAAGGCGGAAGTCTATGAAAAGGCGGGTGGCGGTCATCACCATGATCATGCCGCGACCACAGACAACAATGCGATGAGCTCGGCCGCTCCGGCCGACAACGCGATGAGCAGCGCGGCTCCGGCGCCGACGGAAGCGGCCGCTCCGGCCGAGGACGAAGGCTGGGCGCCGGCCGATGGCTTCGAGCGCTTCGCCTTCAACGTGGTCGCCAATATCGTCACCGGCATCGGCTTTGCGCTGATCTTGGTCGCGGTCTCCGAATTCGCCGGCGGCATCGGCAACTGGCGCCAGGGCGTGTTCTGGGGCCTCGCCGGCTTTGCCGTGTTCACGCTGGCGCCTGGCCTCGGCCTGCCGCCCGAACTGCCGGCAATGCCGGCGGCAGAGCTTCTGCCGCGACAGATCTGGTGGATTTCGACAGTGGCGGCGACCGCTGTCGGCCTCGGCTTGATCGCCTTCCGCAAGTCGCTGCTGCTGGCTATCCTGGCCGTCGTGCTGATCGTTGCGCCGCACGTCGTCGGCGCGCCGCAGCCCGACAGTTTCGAGACGGCGATTCCCGAAGGACTGCATCACCAGTTCGTGGTGGCGGTGACGCTTACCGACCTGGTGTTCTGGCTGGTGCTGGGCGCTGTCGTCGGTGTGGTGCGCGGCCGCTTCACCGGCACGGCGACCAGCCTGCGCGACAGCTTTGCCTGATCGCTCCCAGGGTCATCTGACCTTCATCATCGGCGGTGCGCGCTCCGGCAAGAGCGCGCATGCCGAGACCTTGGCGACGGCGAACCCGTCGCCCTGGACCTACATCGCCACAGCGCAAGCCTATGACGACGAGATGCACGAGCGCATCGCGCTGCATCGCTCTCGGCGTGGCGAAGGCTGGGTGACCGTCGATGCGCCGCTGGATCTCACCGGCGCGATCGAGGCCTTGCCCGACCACCAGACGGTGCTGATCGATTGCCTGACATTGTGGCTCACCAATCATATGCTGGCGGAGCACGATATCGAGGCCGAATGCCGGCGGCTCTCTGACGTGCTGTCGCGTCCGCGCGGGCCCTGGTTCGTGGTGTCGAACGAAGTCGGGCTCGGCATCGTGCCGGACAATGCGCTGGCGCGCCGGTTCCGCGACGCCGCCGGGCGGCTCAACCAGCAGGTCGCGGCCGTCGCCGACAGCGTGCTGATGATGGTGGCGGGGCTGCCGCTCAAGGTGAAATGACATGGCGGACGACAAGACCATCGACGACAAGGATGCCGAACGCCATCGCGCCAAGATGGCCAAGCGCAAGGCGGTGCAGGATGCCGAGGTGGCGGGCAAGACGATCGAGAAGGGACTGCTGATCGTCAACACCGGACCGGGCAAGGGCAAGACCACCGCGGCCTTCGGGCTTGCGCTGAGGATGCTCGGCTACGGCAAGCGCATTGGCGTCGTCCAGTTCATCAAGGGCAAATGGCACACGGGCGAAAAGGACGCATTCGCCGCTTTCGGCGACCGCGTCGTCTGGCATGCGATGGGCGAGGGCTTCACCTGGGAAACGCAGGACCTCAAGCGCGACATTGCCGCCGCCGAAGCCGCCTGGGCGAAGGCGCTCGACCTGATGGCCGACCCGTCGATCAGCCTCGTGGTGCTCGACGAGCTCAACATCGCGCTGCGCTACGACTATCTCGACCTTGAAAAGGTGGTTGCGGCGCTGAAAGCGCGCCGCGAGGACCTGCATGTCGTCGTCACCGGCCGCAACGCCAAGCCACTATTGATCGACGCGGCCGACCTCGTCACCGAGATGGGGCTGACCAAGCATCATTTCTCCGCCGGCGTTAAGGCCCAGCAGGGAATTGAGTTTTAGCCGCCGATCAAAATGGTCAGGTAGATCACGATTGCCGACAGGACCGCGAACAGACCGATCAGCAGCCAGTCGGCGACCCGGTAGAGTTTCAGCGCTTGCCTTATGTCCGTGCTCTCCGCTTCGCGCCGGCCACCTTCGCCCATGAAGGCATCCTCGACGATCTCGCCGCCATAGCTGCGCGGCCCGGCCAAGGACAGTCCTAGCGCGCCGGCCATGGCGGCTTCCGGCCAGCCGGCATTGGGCGAACGGTGCTTCTTCGCGTCGCGGCGCATCACCTGCCAGGCATTGCGAGGATCGGCGCCCTTGACCAGGAAGGCTGCCAGCACGATCAGCAGGCCGGTAAGGCGCGATGCCGGCAGGTTGATCCTGTCATCGAATAGGGCCGCGGCGCGGCCGAAGGCCTCGTGTTTCGGCGTGCGGTGGCCGATCATCGAATCGGCGGTGTTGGCGGCTTTGTAGGCGGCACCTCCCGCCAGCCCGCCGACGCCGGTCCAGAAGGCTGGCGCGACGATGCCGTCGGAGAAATTCTCGGCCAGGCTTTCGATCGCGGCGCGGGCGACGCCCGCCTTGTCGAGCTTTTCCGGATCGCGGCCGACGATGCGCGAGACGGCGATGCGGCCGAGCGTCAGCCCGCCGGTCTCCAGCGCATCGGCGACGTCCTCGACATGCTCGGCAAGGCTCTTCTGCGACAGCAGTGAGGAGCCGAGGATAGCGGCAATGACGAGGCCGGACGGGAAGATCAGCCAGAGCAGGACATGCAGCGTCAGGCCGATGGCGGCCGGCACGAGCACGATGATCAACAAAGCCTGGACGCCGCGGCGGCGACGCAATTCGTCGGAATCGGTCGCGCGGTTGAGCCTGCGATCGAGAAAGGATATCAGCCTGCCGATCCAGGTGACGGGATGGCCGATGGCGTTGAACAGCCAGTCCGGATAGCCAAGGGTACGTTCAACGGCAAGTGACAGGAAAGCGATCAGGATCGACATGAAGCTTCTTGATGGAGCGATTGCTGCGGTGGATCACGGCGGATCCCTTGGCCGGGCGAGCGCGCTCTTCCCCCACGCGCCACGGCCTTTCGTCGATCTTTCGACAGGTATCAATCCGCACTCCTACCCGCTTTTCGAATTGCCCGCCACCGCCCTGTCGCGATTGCCGGAAACGGAACGACAGCGCGAATTGGCCGAAATTGCGGCCGGGACCTATAGCGCGCCGTCGGCGGCGCACGTCGCGGCCGCGCCCGGCACGCAGATCCTCCTGCCGCGCGTCGCTTCGCTGGTGAGGCCCGGCAAGGCGCTGGTGCTCGGCCCGACCTATGCCGAGCACGCCAGAGCCGCCGCAATCGCGGGCCATGCGGTGGCGGAGGTGGACAATTTCGATGCCCTGGCGGATGCGGACCTTGCGGTGCTGGTCAACCCCAACAATCCGGACGGGCGAGTGATCGAGAGAGATCGGCTGCTTGACCTTGCCGCGCGGCTTCGCGGGAAGGGCGGCCTGCTGGTCGTCGACGAAGCCTTCATGGATGTCGGCCCGATTGAGCACAGCCTGGCCGGCGATGTCGGCGAGGGCGGCATCGGGGTGCTGCGCTCGTTCGGCAAGTTCTTCGGCCTCGCCGGTGTCAGGCTCGGCTTCGCGCTCGCCGACCCACTGACGGTCGAGCGGCTGGACGCCCAACTCGGGCCTTGGGCTGTCGCCGGACCGGCGCTCGAATATGGCATTCGCGGGCTCTCCGACACAGAATGGCAAGCCGCCATGCGCAGGCGTCTCGCAGAAGAGGCCGGGCGGCTCGACGCGCTGCTCGGCAAGTTCGGCGTGCCGCTCGCCGGCGGCACGACCCTGTTCCGCTATCTGTCTTTCACGGATGCTCCAGCCCTGTTTTCGGCGCTTGGCGAGCGCGGCATCCTGCTGCGCCATTTTGCCGGCCGGCCACAGGCCTTGCGGGCGGGCCTGCCGGGCAGCGAGGCGGAATGGCAGCGCCTCGAAAGCGCACTTGCGGCCTGGGCCTCGCGGCGCGACGATGCGCCGAAGGAGATCGTGCGATGATCCATGTCTGTCCGCTGTCGAAGATCGAGGAGACCGTGGCGAGAACCGGAGCCGAGCGCCTGCTGTCGCTGCTTGCGGCGGGTACCGACGTTGTCCGCCCGGCCTCGATCCTGGCGGAAAACCATCTGCATCTGGTCATGCATGATATCGCTGTCGCGCAGGACGGCATGACCATGCCGGGCGAGGAACATGTGCGCGCGCTGCTCGATTTCGCCTATCGATGGGACCGGGCAAAGCCGATGGTCGTGCACTGCTATGCCGGCATCAGCCGCTCGACGGCGTCGGCCTACATTATTGCGGCAGCGCTGGCGCCCAAACGGGACGAGGTGGAACTGGCCAAGACGCTGCGTTTTCTTTCGCCATCAGCGACGCCCAATCCCCGGCTGATCGCCGTCGCCGACACCTTGCTTGGACGCGACGGCCGCATGATTGCGGCGATCGACGCGATCGGACGCGGCGCAGATGCCTTTGAAGGGACGCCCTTCGAGCTCGATATCCAGGCCTAAGTCGGTTCGGTCTAAGGCGCGTCGCGCTAAAGCGAATTCAGGCGACGCGCTTAGGTCTTTGTTTTGATGCATGTCGTTCTCCCAAAACCGCTGCGCACTTTTGGGCGACATGCCTAAGACAGCCAGTCGGCAAGCTTTGCCTTGCGCACATCCCTGACCAGATTGATGAAGCCGTCGGCCTGATGCTCAGCGGTCAGCCGGCCCTTCTCGGCGGTGGCGATGCTGGCGTCGCCCACCACGCCGTTTGGATTGAGGTCGCTGGCGATCCAGGCGAAGGCATGCGTGCCGGTGTGGCGCAGCAGGGCGAACTCCTTTTCGGCACGGCCGACATTGGAGACGAAATTATCGGCTTTGCCCATGTCGACGAGATCCGGCCGGAAATACAGCATTAGCGAGGTCTCGACGTCGCCGCCATGGATGCCGTGACGGTCCTCCAGTTCGGTATACATGCCGGCCGGGCGGCCGAAGCGCTGCCAGCTCGTCTTCACCGCCAGCATTTTTGCGCGCACGCGCAGTTCGCGCGTGATGATGCCCATGATTTCCTCATTGCCGCCATGCGAGTTGACGACGATCAGTTTTCTGACGCCGGCGCGGGCCACCGACAGGCCAAGCTCGGTCCAGGCATCGACGAGAGTGGTGGCAGGCAAGGTGAGCGTTCCGGGCGCATGGAGATGCTCGTTCGACTTGCCCACTGCCTGTACAGGCAGGATGCGGATGTCGAGGTCGTCGGGCAGCCGCGCGATCACCGTCTCCAGCATGCCCGTCATGATCGAGGTGTCGGTCGAGACCGGCAGATGCGGGCCGTGCTGCTCGATCGCCGCCACCGGCAGCACGGCGATGGTCGCTTCCGAATCGATCGAGGCGTATTCGGTCGTCCGGTAGTCGCCCCACCACACACGTCCTGTCGTCACTTTCGTCTCCCGATTGGCTTCATTGGGATGATCTAAAGCGCCTGGCGGTCGCGGGCAACCATCAGCCGGCCGCGAGCACCTCCACCTCGACCTTGAATTCCGGGCGGGCGAATCCGGTGACAATCATAAGCGTCGAAGCCGGCGCCGGATCGGAAAAGAGGCGATTGCGAACGTCCATATAGGCCTGCAGATGCGCACGATCGGTGACGAAGGCGTTGATGCGCACGACATCGTTCAGCGTCAGCCCGGCTTCGCTAAGAATCGCGGCGATGTTCTTGAAGCACAGCTCCGTCTGCGCGCCAGCATCCTCGGGAACGGCGTCGTCCGGGCCGATGCCCAACTGGCCCGAGCACAGGACGATGCGCTTTCCCGCCGGGATTTCGACGCCGTGGCTGTAGCGGGCAAAGGGCGGCTTGATCGATTGGGGGGCGAGGTATTTGAGCATTGCATTCTCCTGTCTACAGGCAGACTAAGGCCGGATTCACGAAACCTACAAGATGCGGTGCATGCCACCCGGGCGATTGTGGACAGGCGTCCAAAAAATAGGCACGATGCCTTTCGTACAGCATGACCCGTCCGGTCTCGGCAATGACTGCCGCGCAAGCAGGCGGCCCAGGCGGTGGCATGTGTCTTGCTTCTTGAACAAATGGTGTCAAGCCCAGCGCGCAGCGCGCCGGAGCCAAGAGAGGGTGATGTTTATGCACGGAAAAGAAAAGATCCTGGCGGGTGCGATCGCGCTGCTTGCTGCCAGCACGCTGGGCGCCGCGGCCAACGAGAAAGTCACCTTCGGCACCAACTGGCTGGCCGAGCCGGAGCACGGCGGCTACTACCAGGCGATCGCCGACGGCACCTATGCCGCCTGCGGCCTCGACGTGACCATCATGCAGGGCGGCCCACAGGTCAGCGGCCGGCCGATGCTGCTTGCCGGCAAGATCGATTTCTACATGGGCGGCAACCTGCTATCGGCCTTCGACGCCGTGCAGCAGGGCATTCCGATGCGCGTCGTCGCCGCCGACTTCCAGAAGGATCCGCAGGTCATCATGTCCCAACCGGGGCAGGGGCTGGATAAGTGGGAGGACCTCAAGAACGCCGATCAGTACATCCTCGGCGACGAGGGCGCGCAGACCTTCTTCCAGTGGATGGTGACGGATCTCGGCTTCGATGCCGCCAAGCGCGTGCCCTACACCTTCAATCCGGCGCCCTTCATCGCCAACAAAAAGTCGATCCAGCAGGGCTATGTGACGTCGGAACCTTTCGCCGTGCAGAAGCAGGGCGGCTTCGTGCCGAACCAGTTCCTGCTCGCCGATAACGGTTGGGATACCTACGCGACCACCGTCGAGGTGATGCAGGACACGATCGACAAGCGGCCGGAGGTGGTGCAGTGCTTCGTCGATGGCTCGGCCAAGGGCTGGTATAATTATCTCTACGGCGACAACAAGGCCGCCAACGACATGATCAAGAAGGACAATCCGGACATGACGGACGAGCAGATCGCCTTCTCGATCGAGCAGCTGAAGAAGTTCGGCATTGTCGATTCCGGCGATTCGGAAAAGCTCGGCATCGGCGCGATGACCGATGCGCGCATCCAGAGCTTCTACGACAAGATGGTCAAGGCCAAGGTCGCGCAGCCGGACATCGACATCAAGAAGGCCTATACGCTCGCCTTCATCAACAAGGGCGTCGGGCTGGAGTTGAAGAAGTAAGGCGGCCTGCCTGATATGATCCAGGAGAAAGTGGCGCGGAAGCAGGCATCGGGCGAGGCCCCGATGCTGCTTTCGCTGCGCAATGTCGGCAAGGTCTTTTCCAACGGCGTGACGGCGTTGAGCAAGGTCGACCTGGCGATCCGGGAGGGCGATTTCCTCAGCCTGCTCGGCCCGTCGGGCTGCGGCAAGTCGACGGCGCTCAGGCTGATTGCCGGCCTGTCGACGCCGACCTCCGGCCAGCTCGACTGGCGCGGCTCGATCGATCGGTCGAATATCGGCTTCGTCTTCCAGGAGCCGACGCTGCTGCCTTGGGCCAGCGTCTTCGACAATGTCTGGCTGCCACTGAGGCTCAAAGGCGTGTCGCGCGCCCAGGCCGAGCCGGCGGTGATGGAGATGCTGTCGCGCGTCCACCTCACCGGTTTCGAGAACGCCGTGCCGCGCGAGCTTTCCGGCGGCATGAAGATGCGCGTCTCGATCGCGCGCGCCATGGTGACCAAGCCACGCATCCTTTTGATGGACGAACCCTTCGCCGCGCTCGACGAGATCACCCGCTTCAAGCTCAACAACGACCTTCTGGAGCTCTGGCAGGACGAGCGCTTCACCGTCGTCTTCGTCACCCACAGCGTCTTCGAAAGCGTGTTCCTTTCCAGCCGCGTCGTCGTCATGGCGGCACGGCCGGGCCGCGTTTACGGCGAACTCGCGGTCGATGCGCCTTATCCGCGCGACGAGGCGTTCCGGACCTCGCCCGACTATGCAGCGCTCTGCCGGCAGGCCTCGGACGTGCTGGTCAATGCCATCAACTCAACCGCCGGACCTCATCATGACGGCCACTGAAGACACCACCCTCAAGCTCGATCCCGAAGAGGCGCGCCGCGTTCGCCAGGAGCGGCTGGAGCGGATCGGCAAATGGGTGCTGCCGCTCGCAATCATGGTGCTCGCGATCTGGCTGTGGGACCGCATCTGCGTCTGGAACGAGATTCCGCAATACATCCTGCCGCGTCCCGGCGTGGTGCTGCAGACGTTGCATGACGATGCCGGCCTGTTGTCCTCGTCTCTGCTGGTGACGCTCAGGATCACCTTCCTCAGCCTACTGCTTGCCGTCATCGGTGGCGTCGGGCTGGCGGTGCTGTTCGCGCAGTCCAAATGGGTGGAGATGTCGTTCTTCCCCTTCGCCATCGTGCTGCAGGTGACGCCGATCGTTGCGATCTTCCCGCTGATCAACATCTACATCAACAACCAGACGACCAAGCTTCTGCTCTGCGCCTGGATCGTCGCCTTCTTCCCGATCCTCTCCAACACCACACTCGGGCTGAATTCCGTCGACCGCAACTTGCGCGATCTGTTCAAGCTCAACGGCGCGACACGCTGGCAGCAATTGCGCTACCTGCGCCTGCCGGCGGCGATGCCCTATTTCCTCGGCGGGCTGAAGATCGCCGGCGGCCTGTCGCTGATCGGCGCGGTGGTTGCCGAATTCGTCGCCGGTGCGCAGGGGCAGTCGTCCGGGCTTGCGTCGCGCATCATCGAGGCCGGCTACCGGCTCAACGCGCCGAGGCTGTTCGCGGCGCTGATCCTGATCTCGCTGACCGGCATCCTGATCTTCCTGGTGTTGTCGCTGGTGTCGCATCTCATCCTGCGCCGCTGGCACGAGAGCGCGCTTAAGCAGGAGCGGTAGGGTTGCGCGACGTGATTGAGAATATTGAGAGGCTGGTTGGACCGGAGACACAGCGAACAGGCGTGCGGAGACATCGCGAACAGTTTTGTGCTGCCGCATTCTTCGGCGACCGTAACGGAATGGATCCTCGGGTCTACGCGTCCGCTTCGCTCCCGCTCCGCCCGTGGATGACGAAGGACAAGAAAGCATATGCAAATCGCCAACGCTGGAGATTGGTAGGAACCCTGGTATCCCCGACGTTTGCAATTGGTGGCGGCATCCTTTCTCTTCGTCATCCTAGGGCGGAGCGGGAGCGAAGCGGACGCGTAGACCCTAGGATCCATGCCGTTCCCTTCGAGCTTAGCAGCGGTGCAAAACTGTTCGCGATGTCTCCGCACGGCCGTTCGCCGTGTCTCCGACCCAACCGACCCCTTGGGGGAACGGTGGTGCATAGGACAGAGAGGGGCAGGCCTTGATACCAATCTCTGGTTCTTATCGCTTGGCTAACGTTCGACTTCATCGATCACTCACGCCGGGTCTTGTCGCTGCTTTCGACCCGGATGGCTTCGCGCTTGCCGACATATCCGTCGCCGACGGCAAGATCTCCAGCATCGTCGCGCATGGCAAATCGAGGGCCGATGCGATCGATCTCGGCGGCCGCATCGTGCTGCCGTGCTTCGTCGACTGCCACACCCATATCGACAAGGGTCATATCTGGCCGCGAAAACCCAATCCCGACGGCACCTTTATGGGCGCGCTCAACGCCACCGGCGCCGACCGTGCTGCCCGCTGGAGCGCGGACGACGTTGCGCGGCGCATGGATTTCTCGCTGCGCTGCGCTTACGCGCATGGCACGAATGCTTTGCGCACGCATCTCGACAGCGTTGCCCCGCAGGAAGAAATCTCCTGGCCGGTGTTCGAGACGATGCGCGAAAAATGGCGCGGCCGCATCGAGCTGCAGGCCGCCTGCTTGCTCGGCATCGAAGGCGTGCGCGACAAGGCCTGGTTCGAGCGGCTGGCGAAACGCGTCGCCGCTGCCAAGGGCGTGCTCGGCGTCGTCACCTACATGGTGCCCGACCTCGAGGAACTGCTCGACCAGGTCTTTGCCCAGGCGATCAAGCACGGGCTGGACCTCGACTTCCATGCCGACGAGACCGACGACGTCGCGGCGATTTCCTTGAAGAAGATCGCCGAGGCTTCGCTGTGGAACGGCTTTGACGGCAATATCCTGGTCGGCCATTGCTGCTCGCTCTCGCGCCAGCCGGACCTCGAGGTTCTCGACACGCTGGACAAGGTGGCCAAGGCGCGGCTGGCCGTGGTGTCGCTGCCGATGTGCAACCTCTATCTGCAGGACCGGCGGAACAATAACACCACACCCCGCTGGCGCGGCGTAACGCTGCTGCACGAGATGAAGGCGCGCGGCATCAAGGTTGCGGTCGCCTCCGACAACACGCGCGATCCGTTCTATGCCTATGGCGATCTCGACATGCTGGAAGTCTATCGCACGGCGACGCGCATCCTGCATTTCGACCACCCGGTCGGCGACTGGCCGAAGGCGGTGGCGGCGACGCCGGCCGAGGTGATGCGGCTCGACGGCGTCGGCACGCTTGCCGCCGGCGGCAGCGCCGACTTCATCGTCTTCAAGGGGCGGAACTGGACCGAATTGCTGTCGCGGCCCGAATCGGATCGCATCGTGGTGCGCGACGGCGGGGCGATCGAGCGTAAGCTGCCCGACTATACCGAACTCGATGAATTGATGGTGTGATGATGGATATCGCAGCGCTGAAGCGCGATCTCGAAGGGCTGAAGATCGACGATCATCCGGCGATCGTCCAGCAGAAGAGCCGCGACTTCTACTGGTACAGCCCCGTGCTCAAAAAGCAGCTTGATCACATTGCGGGCGACCTGATCGTCACCCCGAAGAACGAGGACGAGGTGATCCGCGTGCTCGCCGCCTGCCACCGGCACGGCGTTCCGGTGACGCCGCGCGGCAGCGGCACCGGCAATTACGGGCAGGCGATGCCGCTGTCGGGCGGTGTGGTGCTCAACCTCGCCGAGATGAACGAGGTCAAGGCGATCGCGCCGGGCCGCGTGGTGACCGGGCCGGGCGCGGTTCTGGCCGATATCGACAGAGCGACGCGGGCGCATTCCGCGCAGGAGCTGCGCATGTCGCCCTCGACCTACAACACGGCCTCCATCGGCGGCTTTGTCGCCGGAGGCTCGGGCGGCGTCGGCTCGATCCGCTGGGGCGGCTTGCGCGACCTCGGCAATGTCATCCGGCTCAGGACCGTGACGATGGAGGCCGAACCGCGCGTCATGGAGCTCACCGGCGAGGACGTGCTCAAGGTCATGCACGCCTATGGCACCAACGGCATCATCACCGAGGTCGAAATGCCGCTGACCGCCTCCTATGACTGGATCGACGTCATCGTCGGCTTCGACGATTTCATGGATGCCGCCGGCTTCGGTAACGACCTCGCCATCCAGGACGGCATATTGGCGAAGCTGATCACGCCGATCGCGGCGCCAATCCCGTACGACTATTTCAAGCGGCACCAGAAATTCTTCCGGCGCGAGCAGAGCATCGTGGTCTGCATGATCGCGCCGCATGCAATGGACGCCTTCGTCGCTTTCGTCCACAGCACCAAGGGCGAGATCGTCTTCCGGGCCGACCGGGAGACCGATCTGAAAGGCCTGCCGCCGGCCTATGAGCTGACCTGGAACCACACGACGCTGCGCGCCATCCGGGTCGATCCGACCATCACTTATCTCCAGGCGCGCTATCCGTCGCCGGATCATCTCGCTCACGTCAAGACGATGGTCGACCGCTTCGGCGACGAGGTGCCGGCGCATCTCGAATTCATCCGCTTCGACGGCGCAATCGGCGCCGCCGGCCTGCCGCTGGTCCGCTTCACCACGGAAGAGAGGCTGGACGAGATCATCCGCATCCACGAGGACAATGGCTGCTGGATCTTCAACCCGCACCGCTACACGCTGGAGGAGGGCGGCATGAAGCGGACAGACGATGTCCAGCTTGCCTTCAAGCGCGAGACCGACCCGCAAGGGCTGCTCAATCCCGGCAAGATGATCGCCTGGGAGAACCCGGACTACGATTACCGCTCCGGCAAGTCGTTCCTGTTCAAGGGGCTGCAGAGGGTCAGTTGATCGCGATGAACGTCCGGCGCTGCACCCCCCTCTGCCCTGCCGGCAAAGTTGGCCATTGGCGAAAGCCGTGGCGACGTCGAATCTCCCCCCTCGAGGGGGAGATGGCCGGCAGGCCAGAGGGGGTCGCCTCACGTAGATCGCCGACGCTACTTCTCGTTACCGAAGACGTGGGCGCTTCACGCGCGGCGACCCCCTCTGTCGCCTTCGGCGACATCTCCCCCTCAAGGGGGGAGATTTGGCGCAGGAAAAGGGGGGTGCCTCGCGCTGACCTGCGGGATGTTCTCCCGTGAAAATCCTCGTGCTCTTCGCTCATCCGGTGGAGACCAGCTTCAACGCCGGCCTGCACCGGACGATCGTCGAGCGCTTGACGACGGCAGGTCATGCAGTCGACGACTGCGATCTCTACGCCGAGGATTTCGACCCACGGATGACGCGCGCCGAACGGCTCGGCTATCATGACCAGCGCGGGCCGAACGACGCGGTGGCAGGCTATGTCGAAAGGCTGCGGAAAGCCGAAGCGTTGGTGCTGTCCTTTCCGGTCTGGAACTACGGCTATCCGGCGATCCTGAAAGGCTTCTTCGACCGCGTCTTCCTGCCTGGCGTGTCGTTCAAGCTCATCGACGGCAAGGTGCAGCCGACGCTGTACAACATCCGCAAGCTCGCAGCCGTCACCACCTATGGCGGCAGCCGTTTCCGGGCGATGCTGATGGGCGATCCGCCGCGCAAGGTGGTGAAGCGCATGCTGCGAGCCACCATCAAGCCGGGCGCTTCCGTCTCCTATCTCGCGCATTATTCGATGAATCTCTCGACCGACGAGACGCGCAAAGCCTTCATGGCGAAGGTGGCAGCCAGCATGGATCAATTCTGATGCGCGTGCTTGTGGTCTATTGCCATCCCGTCCCAGAGAGCTATTGCGCGGCAATCCGCGACACGGCGATAGAGGTGCTGAAGGGGAGAGGCTGGGATGTGCGGCTGCTCGACCTTTATGCCGAGAATTTCAATCCGGTGATGGGCTGCGAGGAGCGGCGCTCCTACAACCACCGCGCGCCGGACGACCCGGCGCTCAGGCCGCACTTCGATCATCTGATGTGGGCCGAGGCGATCCTGTTCATCTACCCGACCTGGTGGTACGGCCTGCCGGCGATGCTGAAGGGCTGGTTCGATCGCGTCTGGGCGACCGACATCGCCTTCAAGCTGCCTGCCGGCAAGGGCAGGATCACATCGCTGATGAGACATGTCACCAAAGTCGGCGTCATCACCACCTGCGGCGCGCCGACCTGGTGGAGCGTCGTCGTCGGCCAGCCCGGGCGCAAGACGATCCTGCGCGGCATGCGCGCGATCTGCGCCACGCGCTGCAAGACATTCTTCCTGGCGCATTATCTGATGGATGCCTCGACGCCGAAAAGCCGGGCGGCGTTTTTGGGGAAGGTACGGGCGAGGTTGGAGAGGTTTTGAGGAGCTTCCCTTCTCCCACAAGATCCCATGATGAGTAGTGGACAGCGGCTTGTGTGAGATCAGAGTCGGTTTGCTACCAACCACTCTGAAGGGGATTGCCATGACAGCAGAACCAGCCTCGCCACTTGCCGCCAT
>NZ_JBZEGV010000048.1:0-24194 GCF_058312955.1 Mesorhizobium sp. LEGMi-168a | reverse complement strand
TTTCTTCTGTGGGCGCGGTGAGTCTTTCCCGGAACACGCCCCACCGCTCTATCTCTTTGTTTTGACGCAATTTCCGGGCGGAAAACCGTTACACACTTTTCCTGGAATTGCTCTAAGCGCCGCTTTCGGACTGGCCCTTGCTTGCGACCGGCCCGCGATCTACCGGCTTGCGTCGACAGCCACCGGTAGCTGAAGCGGTTGCCGCCGCTGACGGAGATTGCATCATGCGTATCCTGTTGATCGAGGACGAGCCGGAAATGGCGTCCGTGCTCAAGACTGCGCTGGAGCGGCAGGAATTCATCGTGGACCGGAGCTCGACGCTCGCCGACGCCGAGATGATGGCAAGAGTCGGCTCCTACGACGCCGTCATCCTCGATCGCCGCTTGCCCGATGGTGAAGGCCTAAGCCTGATACCGCGCCTGCGCGCCATGAATGTCGACACACCGGTGATCGCGCTCACGGCCATGGCGGGCCTCGACGACCGCGTCGGCGGGCTGAATGCCGGCGCCGACGACTACATGGCCAAACCTTTCGCCACCGAGGAGCTGGTGGCGCGGCTTCGCGCGCTGCACCGTCGGCAGTTCACCTTGCGCGCCGACCGGATCGAAGCCGGCCGTCTCGTCTACGATTTCCGCCACCGCGAGGCATTGGTGGGTGACCAGGTGCTCGACCTGCCGCGACGCGAGCGCCTGGTGCTCGAAACGCTCGTCCGCAGGCCCGGCCGGACCGTCATGCGCAGGACGCTGGAGGAAGCCGTCTACGCACTGGACGACGAGATCGGCTCCAACGCGCTCGACGCCCATATCTCCCGGCTGCGCCGCAAGCTCGACGATGTCGCCGCCGGCATCGAGATCCGTGCCATCCGCAACATCGGCTATCTGCTCAGGGCCATGTCATGAGGCAACGGCGACCGCGTTCGCTGCAATGGGTGCTGGTGCGGCGGCTGATCCTGCTGCAGGCGGCGACGCTTGCCGTCTTCATCGTGTTGTGCGCCGCCGCGCTGTGGATTTCCAATCCGCACTGGCTGGTCGACAACGAAGCCGCCGTCGCGGCGTTGAGAGACGCCATCGACCGCAATAGTGACGGCACGCTGGTCGTGCACGAGACGGAGGCGTTGAGCCAGTTCCGAGAGAGCTTCCCGCATGTCTGGTACATCGTTCGTGACAAGACCGGACAGAGCATCCGCTCCGGTGCTGTGCCGGATATCTACACCGGCACGCCCGGCGCGCTGTTGGGCGCGGTCGATCATGCCACGATCGAGCTCGCCAGGGGCGACCTTCGCCCGGAGGCCTATGTCGAGAACACCACGACCAAAGCCGGGCCGGTCCAGATCATCGGAGCCACCCGCTCGTCGCGGGAGCAGACCGACGGGTTGGAAATCAACATCTCGGCGACCGTCGACGTCGCCCGCAATCCCGACGGCAGCCGCAATTGGCAACGGGCCCTGCCGGCCCTGGCGCTGGTCATAGCCATCCTGCTTCTGCCGATCGTCGTGGTCATGGGCACCACCACGCTGGTGACGACGCCGGCGGTGGTGCGAAGGTCCTTTTCCGGCCTGGTCGACACGGCCGATCAGGCGGCACGCATCGACATCAACACGCGCGGCATGCAGCTGCCGGTCCAGCGTGTGCCGCAGGAGATCGCGCCGCTGGTCCAGGCCTTCAACCAGACGCTCGCCCGGCTGGCCCACGGCTACGACCAGCACAACCGCTTTCTCACCGACGCGGCGCACGAGCTTCGCACGCCGATCGCCATCCTGCGCACGCGCGCGGAGTTGCTGAAGAAGGAACCCGAAAGCGAGCGCCTGCTGCAGGACATCGAACGCCTGTCGCATCTGGCGCAGCAGCTGCTCGACCATCAACTGCTCGAGCGTCCCGCCGAGGAACGCCAGATCGTCGACCTCGGCGAGCTGGCCGCCCGCGTCGCTGCCGACTTCGCGCCTTTGGCCATCGAGGCAGGCTACGACCTCGCCTTCGAGCCGCCGGCCGGCAAGGTCCGTCTCGCGACAAACAGACTGCAAATCGAACGCGCCCTGGCAAACTTGGTGCGCAACGCCATCGACCATGGCGGCGGCTCGGGAACGATCACGGTCGCCGTCGACGATAGCGGCGGCATCGAGGTGCGCGACGAGGGTCCCGGCATTCCGCTGGAAGAGCGCGAAAATGTTTTTCAGCCCTTCTACCGACTGCAGCCGCAGTCGCGCGGCGCGGGCCTCGGCCTCAATCTCGCCCGCCAGATCGCACATCTGCATGATGGCACGGTCCGTATCCTGGACGGCGCGTGGCGCGGCACCCGGGTGCGCATGGAGCTGCCCGCGGCGACGTCATAGATGTTCTGCTTTGCCGATTGCTTGAAGCCCCGCCATCATGGTAACGAGGCTGCTGCGCGGGTATGATGTAATGGTAGCTTGTCAGCTTCCCAAGCTGAACGCGCGGGTTCGATTCCCGCTACCCGCTCCAGATTCCAGCCCCTGAATCACCGCCTAAGCCTTGTAAGACAAGGTGTCGCGCAATTTGGGTCACCATGAGCTCGCTTGACTCGCGGCAAGATTGCTCTGACATCGACCACTTGCCTGTCAGTTCGCGCCCACAGAGCTTTCCATTGAAGGACGTCCATAGTCCGCCATGATCGATATCAGCCTAGCCGTGTCGATTGCAGGGCAGACTTGGCCCCTTGGCTTGAACATTGCTACGTCTTCCCCGGCGACAATGGCGTTGATCACGCTTTCGTCGATGGCCTCAACGGTGGCCTGATAAACTGGATCAAGCTCCTCCCAGTTCAGGGAATGGCGTGTGATCACAGGGCCCGCATGAAGCGGGTTCGGCGTGTCATCGGCCACGGAGAAGGCAAGGAAGATGTCGCCCGACGCGTTGCCGCCCGGCGAACCTGAGCGCCCTATTCCGATGGAGGCACGCTTGGCAAGTTGCCGTAGGACTGCATCCGAAAGCGGTGCATCGGTCGCTATGATGACGATGATTGAGCCAGTCTCCTTTTTTCGGGAGCGGCCACCCGGCATTTCACGACCGACAGGCACGCCCAAAACCGAAAACCACGGGCGAACCCCGTAGTTTGCCTGCACCAGCACCCCGACTGTATAAGTCTTACCGCCGATGCTGATCTGACGCGATGCGGTGCCCGTGCCGCCCTTGAAGTCGTAGGCGATCATCCCGTTGCCACCGCCGATGGACCCTTCGGCGACCGGGCCGGATTTCGCGGTATTCAGCGCCGCGACCACATGTTCGGGTTTGACGAACATCGCGTTTATGTCGTTCAGGCAGCCGTCATAGGTTTCCGCCACAATGGGCAACGCCCAGGCATGTTCTTCCTGAAAGTGCTTGGCGTAGGTTCGGATCATCCATTCGGTGGCTCCTGTGTGAGCCGCACCTATGCCGTGGGTGTTGGTGATGCAGATCGGACCGAAGAAGTATCCCGCATCATTGACCCAGTGAACACCGGTCATCTCCCCGTTGCCGTTCAGACTGTGAAAGCCGGCCCAGACGGGTCTGGGCGTGTCTTGTTCAGCACGTGGAATGATGGCCGTCACGCCAGTGCGCATGTTCTTGCCTGGGTCGGTCAGCGTCGTGAAACCAACCAGAACGCCCGGTACGTCGGTGATCGCATTATAGGGGCCGGTCTTGCCGGGAAAGGGAAGGCCGAGGTCACGGCCGCGTGGTTTCGTCATAGTTTTCATTGTCCACAATTGGCATTCATCAGTTTCGGCACGGCATTCAGCAGTGCCTGGGTATAGTCAGTCTGCGGGTTGCGGAGCACGTCGGCGCTGCGGCCATACTCGACGAGCTTGCCATGGCGCATCACAGCCACCTCTTCGCAAAGGTGCCGCACGACGGCGAGGTCATGCGAAATCAGGATCAGTGTCAGGTTCAGCTGTTTCTGGAGGCGCTTGAAAAGTTCGAGTATCTGCGCCTGGATCGAGACGTCCAGCGCCGATGTCACCTCATCAGCAATCAAGATGGCGGGCGACATGGCGAGGGCACGCGCGATGCCGACACGCTGGCGCTGGCCACCGGACAACTGGCTGGTCTTGCGATGCAACAGCTCTTCCGGCAGTTCGACCATTCGCATTAGCTGCTTCAGCCGCTCCGGAACCTCGGACGGCGCACAAAGCTTGTGAGCTATAAAGGGTTCCGAAAGGGTCTGCTTGATCGTGTACGCAGGGTTCAGAGACAAGTAGGGGTCCTGAAAAGCCATCTGGACGACGCGGCCGCGATCCTTTCCGCGCTCCAGCCGTTCGATGCGAATGGAGCCTGATGACGGCTTCAGCAGCCCGACCAGCGCACGAGCCAGCGTGCTTTTACCGGATCCGGATTCACCCACGACGCCGAGGGATCCGCCCCGACGCAGGGAGAAGGTGACGTTGTCCACCGCATGGACCACATAGGGGGGATTTCTACGAAGCGTGTCAGTCAAGCTTCTGGGGGCGGTGAATTTGATCGACAGGTCCTTAACCGCCAAGATCTCGCTCTGGTCAGGGGCGGAAAAATCCACCCGGTCGGGCAGAAGGGAGGGCTGAGATCGGATCAGTTGACGCGTATATTCGGCCTGCGGCCGGGTCAGGATTTCCTCCCTGGTTCCTGTTTCGACGATCTGGCCATCCCTCATCACGATGATACGATCGCACACCTCACCTATCACTCCGAGGTCGTGCGTCACCAGAACTACGGTCAGGTTGCGCTCCCTGCGGATGTTCTGGATCAGTGCGAGAATTTGGGCTTGGACGGTCACATCGAGGGCCGTAGTCGGTTCGTCGGCGATCAGGAGCCTGGGCGAACAGGCCAGCGCGGCGGCAATCATTACCCGCTGGCGCATGCCGCCCGAAAGCTCATGCGGGTAGGCCTGCGCGCGACGCGGCGCATCCAGGATTTTCATATCGTCAAGCAGACGGACAGCCTGGCCAGATGCTTCCGCATCACCAAGCTGACGATGAATCATCAGCCCTTCGGCGACCTGATCCCCGACCCTCATGATCGGATCGAGATGCGTGGACGGGTTCTGAAAGATCATGGCCGCCTTCTCGCCACGATAGGCATTCAGGTCGGTGGCCGACATTTTCAGGACGTCCTTGCCGTCGTGCATGATCCGGCCAGCCGTCACTTTTGCGTTCGGGGCGAAAAGTTGTAGCAGCGCCCGACACACCACCGACTTGCCGGACCCGGATTCTCCCACGATCCCCAGCGCTTCGCCGCGACGGATCGCGAAGGAAACGCCCTTGACGGCATTGACCGGCCCATGGGCCGTGTCAAAGGTGACCGAAAGGTCTTCGACAGAAACGAGAATGTTGTCCAACTCAGGCCTCGGGGTCCAGAACATGGGCCACGCCGTCGGCAATCAGCGACAGGCCAAAAGCGAGCGAACAGAGGGCGATGCCGGGGCAGAGCGAAATCCACCAGGCAGAGCCAAGATAAGTGCGCCCTTCGGCAATCATGATGCCCCATTCAGGCGTCGGCGGCTGCACGCCAAGTCCAAGAAAGCCCAGAGACGATCCCAGGACAACCGTCAGCGCCGCGTCGGTCATCAGAAAGACGCTCGAAGATACAATGGCATTCGGTAGGATATGACGCAGCATGATCCGTCGGCGGCGGTAGGCCAGAACGCGCGCCGCCAGAATGAAATCGGCATTGGTCAGGACCAGCGCTTCGCTGCGCACCAGCCGGGCATAAGTGACCCAGTTTACGATGGTCAGCGAGATCAGGTAACCGGTCAGGCCAGGCCCAATGATGGCGACGATCGCGATGACCAGCACGAAGTAGGGAAAGGAGATCGTAACTTCGAGTACGCGCATCAGAAGCCCGTCGAGCCAGCCGCCGGAATAGCCCGCCAGAAGACCGACCAAAGTTCCAAGAAGGAAGGGCCCGATCACGCCAGCCAACGCCATCAGAAGGTCGATGCGCGCGCCGTAAAGCAAGCGGGCAAGGATATCACGGCCCACCGAGTCGGTACCCAAAAGGTGTTTGGCAGTTGGCGCCAGCGTCGCGTTGGCCACGTCAATGGCGATCGGATCGTACGGCGTCAGAAGGGGTGCGAATGTCGCGACGATCGCCCAAGCGCCGGTGACGACTAGACCTGTGATCAGGGCGGCCGGGGCTTCCTTCCGCAGCCAGATCGCGGATGTGCGCATGCCGGTCCTCATGTCTTGACCCTCGGGTCGAGCGCCGCGGTCACGACGTCGATGATCAGATTGGAGATCACGATGCCGACGGCCATCACCAGCGTCACGCCCTGCACCACCAGATAGTCGCGGCTGAGAACTGAGCGCACCAGCAGGAGGCCCAGCCCAGGGACGTTAAAGACGTTTTCAACCACGACGGTACCGCCGATCAGGAACGAGGCCACGACGCCAAACAGGCTGACGGTGGGCAGAAGCGAATTCCAGAAAACATGCCGCCAGAAGACGTTCTTTTCGGGGACGCCCTTCGACAGGGCCGCGAGGGCGTAGCCGGCATTCATCTGCTGCATCAGCGTGGCACGAAAATTTCGTGTAAGGATCGGTGTCACCGAGATGGCGATCGTCAGGGCCGGCAGGAACATGTGATAAAGGTTGGCCAGAAAGCCATTTCCATAACCCGATACCGGGAAGAGTCCGGCCTTCAGCGACAGAATCAGCACCAGCAACAGGCCAACAAAGTAGGACGGGATGCCGACACCGGCCACGCATAGAATTCGGATTGCCTGATCCAGCCATCCGCCCCGGCTGCGTGCCGCCGCGATGCCCAGAAGAAGGGTCAACAGCGTTGACAGGAACAAGCCATAGACCAAGATGTAGACGGTCGGGCCGATCCTGTCCAAAAGAAGTGATCCGATCGGCGATCGAAAACTCATAGACTGGCCGAAGTCACCGCCCAGCACATTCTTTATGTAATAAAAATATTGAATAAAAACAGGCCGATCGAGCCCGTAATGTTCGCGAAGCTGCGCGATCGCCTCGGCGCTGGCTTTTGGACCCAGGAGCAACCTCGCAGGGTCCCCTGGGGTCAGTTGCAGGAGGACGAAGCTGACGAGACTGATCCCGATCAGGACTGGGATCAGCTCGAACGGCCGCCGAAGGACGAAGGCAAAACGAGTCATGTGGCAGGCTTGGCGGATCTGTCTGAGCGATGCGTTGATGGCGCTCAGCTCTTCAGATCTGCCTCCTCGATCGTCGAATATTGGCAGCCGGGATCGAACGCCAAGCCTGTGACATTGGCGGCCCGCGCGCTGGTCCAGGTGGGATGATAGAGCGCGACCTGCGCCACTTCCTCCACGCAGATACGCTGGATTTTTTTGTACATCTCGGTACGCTTGGCCTGATCGACTTCCGCCGCGGCCGCTTCGATCAGCGCGTTCACTTCCGCGTTGTTGAAGCGCGTGTAGTAGGACTTGTTGTCGCCCGCGCCCCACGCGCACCAGCGCAGCGCGTTGTCCGGGTCAGTCGTCTCGTTATACCACCAGTTGAGCTGCGCTTGATATTTGCCGTCGATCAGCTGGGTCCAAGCCTGACCCGAATCGATCGACTGGATCGTGACCGAAATTCCCACCTCAGCCAATTGCGCCTGGATCAGAACGGCCAGCTTGTCTTCCTCAGTCACTCCAGCATTGGTCATGAGCTCGAAGGAGGGCGCCATGCCGGAGTCTGCCAGAAGGGCCTTGGCTTTTTCGACGTCACGGCCGATCACGGGCAGGTCCTTATCGAAGAATTCGAGCATTGGGCTGAAGATCGACGAGGCCGGCCTGCCATAGCCTGCCGTCACAGCATCGGTGATGGCGCGCCGATCAACGCCGAAACTGACCGCCTGACGAAATTTCAGGTTGCTGAAGGGTTCGATCTCATGATTGATCAGTATGTCATAGGTGGCGCTTGACGGTTCGGAGGCAACCTTGACACCGGCTGCCTCGAGTTCCTTCATGCGGCTGTAGGGAACGCCCATGAACACATCGAGTTCACCCGCTTGCACCATCGCGACGCCGGTGTTGTCATCGGGCACGGAGATGAATTCGATGCCGTCGAGCTTGGGATAGCCGGACAGATAAAAATTCTCGTTGCGGGCCATGATCACCCGGTCGCCCGCGCGCCACTCGACAAATTTGAACGGGCCTGACGTAACCGTCGGGCCGCGTCCGAATTTTTCGTCGCCCAATGCCTTGAGCGTTGCCTTGGAAACGATCCCCGTGTTCCAGATTTCGCAGAGTTTCAGAAAGGCTGGGAACGGATGCGCCAAATCCATTCTGATCGTTCGCGCATCTGTCGCCTCGATCTTTTGCAAGGACTTGTACGGAGCTGAATAGACGGAGTCCGCTTGGAACCGCATCCGATTATAGGTGAAAGCCACATCATCGGCGGTCAGAGGGCTGCCGTCTGAAAACTTCAGGCCGTCGCGTAACTGAAAGGTATAGGTCAGTCCGTCCTCCGAGATTTTCCAGCTTTCGGCCAGGCCCGGCCCAATCTCGCTCTGATCCGCCTTGGCCTTCATGAGTCGGGAGAACATCATCCCCTGGGAGATGATGTCGGACCCGAGCACGGTCTTGATCGGGTCGAGCGTCTGCACGGGTGTTCCATAGCCAATCCGCAGGATCTTCGATCCGGCGGATTCGGCGGCCGAGATGAACTGATCAAGGATGGTCGGCACGGACAACCCGGTCGCCAGTGTTGATTTGATAAAAGTCCGCCGATCCATGTGAGCTCTCCCAACTCAATGCGCTTGAACTTCGCGCCAGCGCCATCACGGCCTAATGTCGAGCTGGCTCTGGTTTTCTGTCAATAACATTGTTATGGTATCTTTATAACGCGCGCTGAAAGAGCGGGGCTGGTTAAGTCATGTCAAAAACCACCATAAAAAAGTTGCAGGCCGCGTTGCCCAAACTGTCGGTGACCGATGCACGGATCGCGAACTATGTCATTAGAAACATTGACAATATTGTCTTCGAGACTGGAAGTTCGCTGGCCCGGAGGCTGTCTGTAAGCGAGATTTCGGTCAGCCGTTTCCTGCGCAAGATCGGCTATAAGGGGATCGCCGGGCTGAAGCTGGAACTCCAGCTTGAGTCGGTTAACGAAAGGCATCTGACCGACGAAACGCCCAATTCCGATTGGCAAGACGTGTATTCGGTCGTCCGAGAAAACGAGGTCCGAGCGATCGATCGGCTGTTTCAGGAATTTAGCAGCGACGGCTGGAGGGAACTGGTTCGCACGGTCGCGGTTGCGGAGCAGGTCTTTGTCACAGGCTTTCAGGCGTTCAAGGGGACTGCCGAAGATTTCGCCCGACGACTGACCCTGGCGCGAGACAACGTCCGCTTTCTGTCCGCCAATGACAATATGCTGGGTGAATGGCTGTCCTATGTTGGCGACCGGCGGCCGAAGCTCTACACGCTAGTCCTCATCGACGGCATTCCCTATGCCGGCGAAGGGTTGAGGATCGCGGAAATTGCAAAGGAGTTAGGCGTCAAGGTCGTTGTGATCAGTGACGAGACTTGTGAATGGGCACCCGCGGTGGCCGACCATATGCTCTTTGCACCGTCCCGATCTGGCCTGTTCATAGAGTCGACAGTGGCGCTCGTCCTTGCGCTGAACATTTTGGTCGACTCGGTTGCACGAATTAACCCTATGAACAGCAAACTGCGCCTAGACAGGTGGCAAATCCTGATGCAGCGACTGACCATCTTTTGATGCCCGGCCATTGTTTGCGACGATCTGAGTTTCCTGAAGGGTTTGTGTTACTCGCCGGATCCGTCGAAATCTTTGCGCCTGAGGAGCGTCGGCGAGGGGCCCGATCTTCGTCGTCGACATCAACGATGTCATCCGATTGGGACGCGCTTCCTCGGAAGCTGGATCCCTCAAGAATCCTACGGAAGCGCACGGCATAGCGGTTTCGGAGCGCCAACGCCTGGAAACGGCGGTAGTTCGTCCCGCCGGATACGATGACGCGCTGGACCCATTCCAGGATTTCGTCGCGTTCCTCATGAGGGCGGCGATCGAAGTCGTCGGGCAGATGCCAGGCGGGCGTCGGCGTTGGGAAGGCGTTATGTCGGATGGTCGATGGCCAGTGGCGGCACGTGCCGGGTGGGCCGATTTTGCCTTGAAGTAGCCTTCGGGCAGGCGATACCGTCTCTCTATCCGGCTGGGGATCTGAAAGCTTGAAACGGAGCGCGGAGCCTTCGTGCCCTGGAGCCAGGTAAGCAACGTCCTGCGGTCAAAGTCCTCATCTGCCCGAGTGGGTATGCGAGCGAGGACGTCGCGCAATTCGTGGGATCAGCGCAGGGGATTTTGGGCATGATCTAATTCCAAATGATACAAAACGTCATATATGACGTTGACATATACAACGTTTTGTATCAAATAATGTGCATGTCGGCAGGCGACCAGACACACCAGGAACGCGCAATCTCACTCCTTCGCGAGCGGGGTATAGCACGCCTATCCGAATTCATCGCGGCCGGGATCACGGCCGCCACGATAGCCCGAATGGAGAAGCGAGGTGAGGTCCTTCAGCTCGGCCGCGGCCTCTATCAACTTCCCGATGCCGAGCTCGATGCCAATCACTCGCTGGCGGAAGCGGCCAAGCGCGCCCCCCGGGGCATCATTTGCCTGGTTTCCGCCCTCGCCTTCCACGAGCTGACCGACACCATCCCGTCACGCATCTGGATGGCCATTGGATCGACGGACCGACGTCCGAAGATCGAGAGCCCGCCGATCCAGTTCGTCCGCTTCGGAGCCAAGATGCTGGATGCTGGAATCGAGGAGCATGCCATCGAGGGCGTCACGGTTCGCATCTACAGTGCCGCCAAGACGGTTGTCGATCTCTTCCGTTACCGCCGGTCGGAAGGAAGGCGCTTCCAGCAAAGCACTGGCCTCAATCTTGCGATTGAAGGCCTGAGAGAGGCACTGCGCAGCGGCAAGGCGCGTCCTTCCGAGATCGCCTCCTACGCCGAGGACGCCGGCGTCTGGAAAGTAATGCAACCCTATCTCGAAGCCCTTACGGCCAATGGCTAAGACCATCGTCAACATGGGCGCCTCGGTGCGCACCAGGCTTCTTGTCATCGCCAAGGAGCGTGGACAGACCTTCGATCTCATTCTGACGCGCTATGCGATCGAGCGCCTTCTCTACCGTCTCGGAACCAGCCGCTTTCGCGGCCGCTTCGTCCTGAAGGGCGCGATGCTGATGACGACTTGGTTCGACGTGCCGTATCGGCCCACGCGTGACCTGGATTTGCTGGGATATGGAGAGCCTGAGGCCGAAGGCATGCTCGAGATCTTTGCCGAGATCTGTGCGATCGACGCTACCGACGGTGTCGTGTTCGACGGCAAGGGCCTGACCGTGGACCGCATACGCGAGGAACTGGAATATGGAGGCCTGCGTCTGCGCACCAATGCCGACATTGGTGGCGCGACCGTGCGTGTGTCGATCGATATCGGATTTGGTGATGCAACCGAACCCGGCCTTGAGGAACTCGAGTATCCCGTTCTGCTCGACAACCCGGCTCCACATCTTCGCGCCTATTCGCGCGAGACGGTGATCGCGGAGAAATTCCAGGCCATGGTGCTGCTGGGGCGGGCAAACAGCCGCATGAAGGATTTCTACGACATATGGCTGCTGGCAAAGACATATCGCTTTGAAGATGACCGCCTGGCCCGCGCGATTGCCGCAACGTTCGAACGGCGCAGAACAGTGATCCCGACCGATATTCCAGATGCTCTCACCGAGAGCTTCGCATCGGATCCAGCCAAGCAGCAGCAATGGGCAGCCTTTGCCCGAGGCCTTGAGGAGGAAGTGCCACCGCTTGCACAGATAATCGCCGAGATTGCCAAATTCCTGATGCCTCATGCAGCGAGGGCGCGGCAATCAGGTTAAAGCTTACACGCGACCTGATAGCGAACCTGTCGGCTACAGCTTGGCAATGCCGGCGGACGCCAAGACGGCCCTCAAAAGTTTTACATGGCTATTGATTTCATTAGGGAATCTCTGACGAAAAATGGTCCTGTTTTACAACCAAGCCATTGAAATATCTGGATCACGTCCAGCTTCCCAAGCTGAACGCGCGGGTTCGATTCCCGCTACCCGCTCCAGCATTCGTCTATTCCCGCGATCTCTGGCGTTCGGGCTCCTTGCGAAGGGCTTCGACTTCCTTCCAGGCGTTGCCCACATGAATCGCGGCATCCTTGCCGCGATAGAGGAATGAGACCTCGTGCCGCTGGAAATCGCTGTCGCGATCCCGACGGGCAGACAGCCAGTTGAAGGAGCCCTCAACGATCCAGCTTTCGTCGACCGTCAAGGTCTTGTTGTGGGCGCCGTTCAGGGCCCATACTTCGGCTCCGCTCGCGCGCAGGATGTCGATCGCCATGACGGTCCTGGGCAACAGACGGCGATCATGGCCGCAGTTGAGATAGTGGTCGTAGGCGACGACGATGCGGGGCCCGCCGCGACGCGATAGCAGCAGGGATGCCAAGTCGTCCGCCTCGATAGCCGTGTTCGACAGGTAGGGCGACACGATAAGGACGCGCTCGTTGGCTTCGCCGACCGCCCGGCGCAGCGCATCACGATGGGCTCCGAGATCGGCGAGACGTTCCAGCTCCGAGCGCTCTTCCTTCAGCACGATCGGGCTGATGGGCTCGATGTCGGTGATCTCGTTCTCCGGCGCGGCGAAGAGGTAGGCCCCGAGCAGGCCGGACGGCAGCGTCCTCTGTTCTGGCCGAAACAGCCTGATATCGCCGAAGACCAGGAAGCTCTCTTTCGCGCGGGACACGGCGACGTTGAGCATCGAAACGCCGCGGTCGAAAAACATGCCACCGGAATGGCCGGCGTCGTAGACCGGCGAGAACAGGATCACGTCCTTTTCGGCTCCCTGCAACGCGTGGACGGTGCCCACGGTGATGTTCTCGTCGCCAAGACCTGCTTTCTTAAGCTCCCGACGCAACACTGCGATCTGGGCGCGGAAGGGCGTCACGATGGCGACGAAGTCACCCAGCTTTTTGGCTCGGTGAGGGCCGACGAGTTCTGCCCTCCCGTGGCTCAGCCAGTCGGCGATGACGCCCGCCTCGTCGGCATTGGTCCAGCTCAGGCCTGCGCGCGTGGCGCTGCCCGGCACATGGGCGTAGCCCAGCGGCGGCAGGGGGTAGTCGCCGTCGGGACGCATCGGCTTGAGGGCGCCACGATAGGCAAGCTCGTTGCAGTAGGCGATGACGGAGGCGCGACACCGCCAATGCTCCTCGAGGAAGAGCCCACGGTGCGGCGGTACGGCGAAGGCTGTCGCCGCTTGCGCCATCGCCATCACGGAGCCTTCCGAGGTCAGCATGCCGCTGTGCTCCAGCAGAGGCTTCTCCTTGTCCAGGCCCCACTTGGCCAGATTGCCAAAATCGGTATCCGTATCGATGCCCCAGACGGGTTCGAGCTGCTGTGTGTCCCCGACCACCAACGCCCTGCGGGCGAAGGCGAACAGCGCGCCGCCGACCTGCGGCGACACTTGCCCCGCCTCGTCGATGATCAGCAGGTCGACGAAGCCGGTCAGCGGCTGGTTTGCGCCATCGAAGTAGTCGAACAGGCGCGGCGCGGTATAAGCGGTCGACACCAGGCAGGGTGTCAGCTTGGCGAACCGCCGCCAGCGCCGCTCGCACATGTCTCGACTGCGGCCGGTGAAGGTCTTGTCGTTGCGGGCGAGCGCCTCCGCTGTTTCGATCAGCCAGCGGCCCTCCCAGTAGCGGGCGGCGAGATGAAACAGCTCGGGACGGACAATCG
Source organism: Mesorhizobium sp. LEGMi-168a (assembly GCF_058312955.1). Lineage (NCBI taxonomy): Bacteria > Pseudomonadati > Pseudomonadota > Alphaproteobacteria > Hyphomicrobiales > Phyllobacteriaceae > Mesorhizobium > Mesorhizobium sp. LEGMi-168a. The sequence goes on along the minus strand of NZ_JBZEGV010000048.1, from coordinate 10,476 downwards.
TGTCGAGCCGGGCCTCGGCGCGCTCCGGCACCTCGGCGATCTCGTCGAGGGCGGTGGCCGACAGAAGGGGCTTCAGCGAGCCCATCCATCCGTCCCAGCCGGCGACGATGTTCTCCTTGGCGGCGATGGCAGCTTCACGCGCCCTGGCGGTGTCATCCAGCCAATGGCGCAAGGCCGGCGCGTTCAGAACCGTCTTCCAGCTCCATGCCGGATCGGCCAATCCCTTGGAGTCCAGGAAGGAATACGCGTACGCCCATAGCCGCCTCTTCACCGGCGGCAGCCAGGACAGCAGCGACTCGATGAGAGAACCCTGGATCAGCCGCAGAGCCTCATGGCCGTGACGCTTGAACGCCTCCAGCCCTTCCCGCTCCCGTCCGGCTTCTGCCCGCAGCCGCGCGATGTCGTGCCGGGTCGGGATCGCGTCGCCGGGCGAAAGGGCGAGAAGGCCGCAATGCCGGCCGCATGCGGCCCTCAGCGTTTCGACCTTGGCCGACAGAGCTGCTCGCAGGGCCTCGACCGCCTGCGCCATGTCGGCAGGCTGGCTCCCGGCCCAGAGGGTGAACCGGGACTGCCAGTAAGACATAGCGCGGCTGACATAGGCTGCATTCTCCATGCGGCCCGGCAGCCCCTTCCAGGGCTCCCCATGCGTCTTGCACCACGCGATGGCAAGCTCGTCCTTGATGCCCTTCGCGGCCTCCGAGATCGAGGGCAGATAGAGCCCGTACTGGCTGAAGTCGGGCAGCCAGCGCACGGCCAGCGGCAATCCGGCCAGGGGATGCGTCTTCGGTAGCGTCGCGCGTGCGAATGTGTCGAGAATGTTGGTGATGGCCTTGTTGTTGGTGGAGCTGGCCAGGATGACGGGCGGTTCGCCGTTGCGTTCCAGCGCACGCTCCACCCACAAGGACGCGACGAGGCTCTGGATGAAGGTGGTCTTTCCCGTGCCGGGTGGACCATTGACCGCCACGATCTCGCCGTCGACGGCCGCCAGCGCGGCGCCGAGCGACTGGCGCTGGCTGCGATTGAGGGGGAAGCCGCCGCCCATCTGTCCGAGATGCCGGCGCGCCGCCGCATTGTCGCCCCCGGCGGTGGCGGTCACGTCGCGTGCCAGCGGCGGTGCTGCGAAGCGGGCAAGCAATGGCGGAGTGTCACCGTCCCCGCGCTCGGCGCGGTTGATCAGAAACTCGTAAATGTTTCGGATTGGCCCGCTCGTATCGGGTGGCGGGGAACCATGGGCAACGAACGCGCCCAGGTCCACATGCCGCTCCGGCACCCAACTGCCGGGATCGCCGCCAAAAAGGCGGGAGAACATCTCGGTGACATAGGTCCAGAATTCCGGCCAGCCGGCATCTCTCGGTGGGAGAGGATTGCGGCTGCGGTATTCGTCTGCCGCCGCAACCGAGGAGAATGTCTGCGTTCCGGACGCCAGCGGCGCGAGCACGGCCCGGTCCGCGATGATCGGGTCCGTCTGCTCGCCGGGAAGAGAGAGCACGCCATCCCGATCGACGTTGACGCACAGCCACAACGGCACCCGAGTCCGCTTCGCGGCCATGAAGGCGGCCGAATGCTCGCGCTCCGGCTCAAGCACCAGTACGGCGACGAGCACTTCGACGGAGGTCAGTTCCTCCCGTTCCCTGGTGGAAAGGCCGGCCTCCGCGTCCCGCCACACTGCCTCAAGCGTTTCCGGTCCAAGCCGACCTGCAGCCAGTTCGGCGCGCGGGCACGGATGGAGCGCCAGGGACTCGGGATCGACATGCCGGACGCCGTCAAGAAGAGCGGCGCGCCAGTATCGCAGCAGGGCGCGCAAGGATATGGTGATGGTGAATCCCCCGGATGACTGGAAGCGAACAACTGGCGCTCATGATAGCCCGTGCCTGGTAGCAATGACGTGATGGGCCGAGGATTTCGACGCCTTCCTTTTAGGTGACCGACCGCATGCGTCGACAATCGAGCGCAAAAAGATAATGCCACACGACTTGTTGCCGGGCTATGCCGGCACAAGTCTACGCTGCAGTCCAGCCCTCTACCTCCAATCCTTCAACGACCAGAGGGCAAAGGGTCCTGCACATCTGTGCAAGACCCAAATCCGGCATCCGCTCGGTGAGCGCCAAAGTCTTCGACAGCTATCGCCTCAGAGCCAGAAGCTGATCCAGACGCGGCGGCGCCAGCAGCGGACATGGCGCCGGCCATAGCGCCAGTAGCGGCGGCAGACCCTTCTCCAAACCCGCCGGCGGCGACGACGGCGGTAGTAGCGATCGCGGTAGTACCGACGGCGGCGGTAGTAATATTGAACCGGCTGCAGCAGATCTTCCTGGTCATCCTCCTCGTAGATGGCCGGATCCGGCTTGTCCAATTCATCGAGAATCCCGTTGCCTTTGGGGACACCGGCAACCGCCTTGGCTGGTCCGGCCAGGCTTGCAAGCGCTGCCGCCCCCGCAACGCCAAGCATTCCAGTCAGAAACAACCGACGTTCCATCGAAACCTCCCGAGTTGTTGAGCATCGGCGGCTCGTCCCTCACCCGCAACAGGCTCCAGCGAGCCGCCGATCGGTTTGAACGTACAAGTAGCAATCTCGTTCCATTACCCCACCTCGCGCAAAATGAAGTCGTGCAGCATCTTGGCCGCGGGCGAGAGCACGCGGTTCTTGACCGTGATCAGGCTGTAGGGCCTGACCTCGATGTCGAACTCGGTCTGCACGACGTCGATCGCCCCCGCCAGCCCGTCGGCGCTCTGGATGAACCTGGCCACCTGGATCGAAACGGGAGCGATGGCATCGGATTGCGCCACCATCACCAGCGTCAAGAGCAGCGAGGAGGTGTTGAGGATGCGGTCGGGAAGCGGGATGTTGCGGTTCAGGAAATTGCTTTCCATCGCCTGGCGCAGCGGCGAGCCGCCGGACTGGAAAACCCAGTCATAGGCAGCCGTTTCCTCCAGGCCGACCGTCTTGCCGCTGGCAAGCGGATGGCCGCGGCGCACGATCAGGCAAGCCTTCTCGATACCGATGACGCGCGATTCGAACAGCCGCGGATTGAGGTCGTCGGGAATGCGGGCGATGATGAAGTCGTGGCGCGACGCGATCAGCTCGCGGGCGAGCACGTTCGACGTCTCGACCTGCATGGTGATCTCGATGCGCGGGTAGATGCGGCGGATCTCGCGAATCGCCGGCACCGCGAGCTCGATCGCCGGCGCGGTCACCGCCCCGAGGAACACCGAACCGCCCTTGCCGGCCTTGAGCTCCGATATCTCGCGGTCGGCTTCGCGCATCTCGAGCAGGATGGAGCGGGCGCGCCTGGCGAGCGCCTGGCCGTAAGGGGTCAGCGTCACGCCGCGCGGCAGCCGCTCGCACAACTTCACGTCGAGCACCGCCTCCATCTCGGCTATCATGCGCGAGGCGGCCGGCTGAGAGATGTTCATGACCTGGGCGGCGGCGCTCACCCGTCCGTGATCGTCAAGGGCGGCGATCATGCGCATGTGGCGCAGGCTCAAGCCGCTGCGCAGTAGCGTCTTGCCGTCTTCCGGTAGCTTCTCGTAACCGCTTGAAATCGCATCAGAATCTCGCAATGCCGCCATGATCTTCCAATCGCTCCGCCAGTGTTTCACCGCATGCTTAACTATACCAGTTTCGGTATAGCAACCAGCAAAGATCGCATTTGACAGTTATGTCAAAGGAACACACCCTTCGCGCGTTCCGAGGCGCAACGATCGGCAACGAGCAAAATCGTATCGATTGAAACTGCGCCGCGGGACCGATTGGGAGGATACCGGAGATCGATAAAGTCGACAGCGGCGCGCCAGCGCTCCTGCTCGACTGCGCGGCCCGCGAAGCCCCGAGGTGTCGCGTCCATCAACCAGGGAGAGTAATGTGAAGATCATTAAGACGCTGGCCGCCATCGCGGCCCTTGGCATTGCCGCCACGACCTATTCGGCGCACGCAGCCGACAAGGGTCTCGTCGGCGTGCTGATGCCGACCAAGACCTCGCAGCGCTGGATCAACGACGGCGACGCCGTCAAGTCCCAGCTCGAAGCGCTCGGCTACACGGTCGACCTGCAGTATGCGCAGGACGATATCCCGAACCAGCTCAGCCAGCTGGAAAACGAAATCACCAAGGGCCCGAAGGCGCTGATCATCGCCTCGATCGACGGCACCACCATGGCCGATGCGCTGCAGAAGGCCAACGATGCCGGCGTGGTCACCATCGCCTATGACCGCCTGATCAAGAAGACCGGCAATGTCGACTACTACACCACCTTCGACAATTTCGGCGTCGGCGTGATCCAGGCGAATTCCCTGGTCAAGGGCCTCAAGGAGCGCTTCCCGAGCACCAAGCCGTGGAACGTCGAGCTGTTCGGCGGCTCGCCCGACGACAACAACGCCTTCTTCTTCTACAACGGCGCGATGTCGGTCCTGCAGCCGCTGATCGACGACGGCTCGATCAAGATCAAGTCCGGCCAGATGGGCATGGACAAGGTCGGCACGCTGCGCTGGCTGGCCGCCACCGCCCAGGCGCGCATGGACAACCTGCTGTCGGCCAACTACTCGGACGGCAGCCGCGTCGATGGCGTTCTGTCGCCCTATGACGGCCTGTCGCGCGGCATCACCGCCTCGCTGCGCGCCGTCGGCTACGGCACGGACGCTCAGCCATGGCCGATCGTGACCGGCCAGGACGCCGAGACCGCCTCGGTCAAGCTGATCATCTCGGGCGAGCAGTACTCGACGGTGTTCAAGGACACCCGCGAGCTGGCCAAGGCCACCGTGCAGCTGGTCGACAAGGTGCTCTCGGGCGGCAAGCCTGACGGCCTCGACGACAAGACCTACAACAACGACGTCAAGGTCGTTCCCTCGATCCTTTTGACGCCGCATGATGTCGACAAGTCCAACTACCAGGCGCAGGTCGTCGACTCCGGCTACATCAAGGCCGACGAGCTGAAATAATCCGGCTTGCAAATCGAGGGGTCCTGCGCACGCAGGGCCCCTTTTCGTTCAGAAGCGGGACCGGTATTGTTTTGCCGACCTCTTTTGCCGACTTCTAGGGAGCTTTTTTCCTGATGACCTCGACGATTTTGGAGATGCGCGACATCACCAAGACATTCCCCGGCGTGAAGGCGCTGTCGAACGTCAACCTCAGCGTCGAGGAAGGTGAGATCCACGCCATCGTCGGCGAGAACGGCGCCGGCAAATCGACGCTGATGAAGGTGCTGTCGGGCGTCTATCCGTCCGGCACCTATGAAGGCGAGATCGTCTTTCGCGGCCAGGAATGCCACTTCAAGGGAATCCATGACAGCGAGCATATCGGCATCGTCATCATCCACCAGGAGCTCGCCCTGGTGCCGATGCTGTCGATCGCGGAAAACATCTTTCTCGGCAACGAGCACGCCACCTATGGCGTCATCGACTGGAACGCCAACGAGAAGCGCACCAAGGCCCTGCTCGACAAGGTCGGCCTGAAGGAAGATCCCAAGACGCTCATCACCAATATCGGCGTCGGCAAGCAGCAGCTGGTCGAGATCGCCAAGGCGCTGAGCAAGGAAGTGAAACTGCTGATCCTCGACGAGCCGACGGCCTCGCTCAGCGAGAAGGACAGCCAGGCGCTGCTCGACCTTTTGCTCGAGTTCAAGCGGCAGGGCATGACCTCGATCCTGATCTCGCACAAGCTCAACGAGGTGAACCGCGTCGCCGACAAGGTCACGGTGATCCGCGACGGGCGCACCATCGAGACCCTGCCCAGGAAGGACATCAGCGAGGACCGCATCATCACCTCGATGGTCGGCCGCTCGCTCGACGACCGCTACCCGCCGCGCGAGCCGCAAATCGGCGAGGTCGTCTTCGAGGTCAAGGACTGGTCGGTCTACCACCCGATCCATGCCGAACGGCAAGTGATCAAGAACATCAGCCTCAATGTGCGCAAGGGCGAGGTGGTCGGCATCGCCGGGCTGATGGGCGCCGGCCGCACCGAATTCGCGATGAGCCTGTTCGGCCGCTCCTATGGCCGCCACATCACCGGCGAGGTTCTGCTCGAAGGCAAGCCGATCGACCTCTCATCGGTGAGCAAGGCGGTGGAGAACCGCATCGCCTATGTCACCGAGGACCGCAAGACCTACGGGCTCAACCTCATCGACCACATCAAGCACAATGTGACGCTGGCCAATTTGGGAGGTGTTTCCAGCCGCGGCGTTATCGACGACATGCGCGAGATGAGCGTCGCCAATGACTACCGCAAGAAGACCAACATCCGCGCTTCCAGCGTCTATCAGCTGACCGGTAATCTTTCGGGCGGCAACCAGCAGAAGGTGGTGCTGTCGAAATGGCTGTTCGCCGACCCGGAAGTGCTAATCCTCGACGAGCCGACGCGCGGCATTGACGTCGGCGCCAAGTACGAAATCTATACGATCATCGCCCGCCTCGCCGCCGAGGGCAAAGCGATCATCGTCATCTCGTCGGAAATGCCGGAACTGCTCGGCATCACCGACCGCATCTATGTCATGAACGAAGGGCGTATCGTCGGCGAAATGGCAGCGGGCGACGCCAGCCAGGAAAAAATCATGCGCGCCATCGTTCGCGGAGAAGGAAAAAAAGCATCATGAGCACAGATAGCGCTCCCGCACCGCAGAGCGGCACCGCCGAGGACGTCAAGCACGGCCCGCGCATCGCCGTGTCGGCGCTGACGACAAACCTGCGCGAATACGGTCTGATCATCGCGCTGATCGTCATCATGCTGTTCTTCCAGTACACGACGTCGGGAACGCTGTTCAAACCGGTCAACCTCAGCAACCTGGTGCAGCAGAACTCCTTCATCATCGTGATGGCGCTTGGCATGCTGCTGGTGATCGTGGCCGGCTACATCGATCTCAGCGTGGGATCGGTCGCCGGCTTCATCGGCGCGCTTGCCGCGATGATGATGGTCATCTGGCCGCTCGGGATATTCAGCAATCCGCTCGTTGTCTCGATCGTGTGCCTGATCGTGGGCGCCCTTATCGGCGCGGCGCAAGGCTATTGGATCGCTTATCACCGGATACCGAGCTTCATCGTGACGCTGGCGGGCATGCTGATCTTCCGCGGTATCTGCCAGGCGCTGCTTGGCGGCGGCTCGTCGGTCGGCCCGCTACCGGACAGTTTCAAGGCGCTGAGCTCCGGCTTCATCCCGGACGTCATCGGTCCGCTGACGCTGACCCCGCCGACCGTGAACGCCGCTGGCAAGACCATCGTCGGCAGCGGCCTTACGCTGCACATGACGACGATCGTGCTCGGCCTGGTCGCGGTGCTTGCCTACGCCTATTTCGGTTTGAGGGCGCGGCGCAAACGCGAACGCCATGGCTATGAGGCCGAGCCCTTCCCGCTGTTCGTCATCAAGACGCTGGTGGGCAGCGCGCTGGCGCTGTTCCTGGTCTTCCAGTTCGCGAGCTACAGGGGCCTGCCGGTGGTGCTGCTCGTCATGGGCGTGCTGATCTCGATGTTCGTCTTCGTCACCAAGCGCATGACCATCGGCCGCCGCATCTATGCGATGGGCGGCAACGCCAAGGCTGCGCAGCTGTCGGGCATCAATACCGAAAGGCTGACGCTGCTCGTCTTCATCAACATGGGGGTGCTGTCGGCGCTCGGCGGCCTGATCATCGCGGCGCGCCTCGGCCAGGCCGTGCCCGCCGCCGGTCTCGGCAGCGAGCTCGACGTGATCGCGGCCGTCTTCATCGGCGGCGCCTCGGCAATGGGCGGCGTCGGACAGGTCATCGGCGCCGTGGTCGGCGGCTTCATCATGGGCGTGATGAACAACGGCATGTCGATCATGGGCGTCAATGTCGACTGGCAGCAGGTGGTCAAGGGCCTTGTGCTGCTCGGCGCCGTGATCTTCGACGTCTACAACAAGAACAAGGCTTGAAGGCCGGGAGCGAGGTTCAGGAGGCATACGGGTTCTAGATCGCGACGCTGCCGGCGGCCCGTCGGCGCCAAGAAGTCCGCCGAAGGACCGGGCTCGCGAGCGCAATCCGGACGAAGAGTTTCAACCGCGGCGCGGATCGGTTCCGGGCCGCGCCGGTCAGGGTTTGCCCGTCGGCAGCCAGGCCAAGGCAAAAGAGAGAGGGTTTCATCATGCTGATTTCCCAGATCCTCGACGACGCCGAGACGATCCGCGTCGTTGCCCGCAGCGGCGGCAAGACCCGGATCATCAACGGCGCGCGCAGCGTCTATTCGCTGGCGATGGAGGCGGCGCGCACCGGCACCGGCCTCGAAGCACTGATCGAGCGCAAGGGCTACGGCGAGACGGTCGATCTCGACGCCACCTACAAGAAGGGACGCCTGGTGTCGCCGATCAACCACCCGGATCCCGCGCATCTCCACCTCACCGGCACCGGGCTTACGCATCTCGGCTCCGCCGCGACGCGCGACTCCATGCACAAGAAGCTCAGCGACGGCGAGGAGCAGCTCACCGATTCCATGAAGATGTTCCGCATGGGGCTGGAGGGCGGCAAGCCGGCCAAGGGCCAGATCGGCGTGCAGCCTGAATGGTTCTACAAGGGCAACGGAACCATGGCGGTGGCGCCGGGTGCTCCGCTGATGTCGCCCGCCTTCGCGCAGGACGCCGGCGAGGAGCCCGAAATCGCCGGCATCTATGTCATCGGCGACGACGGCGCGCCGTTCCGCGTCGGCTTCACGCTGTCCAACGAATTCTCTGACCATGTGACCGAGCGGGTGAACTACCTGTTCCTCGCCCACTCCAAGCTGCGCAATGCCTCGTTCGGACCGGAGATCCTGATCGGGGAGCTGCCCGCCGATATCAGGGGCTCTTCGCGCATCCTGCGTGACGGCAAGCTGCTTTGGGAAAAGCCGTTCCTGTCGGGCGAAGCGAACATGTCGCACACCATCGCCAATCTCGAGCATCACCACTTCAAATACTCGGCCTTCCGCCAGCCCGGCGACGTGCATGTGCACATGTTCGGCACCGCGACGCTCTCCTTCGCCGACGGCGTCAGGACGGAAGCCGGCGACGTATTCGAAATCGAGGCGAAGGATTTCGGCCTACCGCTGCGCAACCCGCTGGAGATCGAAAAGCCGGTCAAGGTGGCGGTGAAGGCGCTGTGAGAGCGTGATCTCCCCCCTTGAGGGGGAGATGGCCGGCAGGCCAGAGGGGGTCGCCGCGCGTGGAGCGCCAACGCCTTGCGGAGGCGAAGAAGAGGTTGGCGCTCCACGCGCGGCGCCCCCCTCTGCCGCCTTCGGCGACATCTCCCCCTCAAGGGGGGAGATTGGCCGCTTCAGCGTGCGGCGCGGAAATGCTTGGAGAGCTTCAGCCCCTGCGCCTGATAGTTGGAGCCGAGGTCGGTGCCATAAAGCGCCTGCGGACGCTTGAGCATATGCTCGTAGACCAGGCGGCCGACGATCTGGCCGTGGTCGAGGATGAACGGCACCTCGTGGCTGCGCACTTCGAGCACGGCGCGGCTGCCGCTGCCGCCGGCGGCGGAGTGGCCGAAGCCCGGGTCGAAGAAGCCCGCATAGTGGACGCGGAACTCGCCGACCAGCGGGTCGAAGGGCGTCATCTCGGCGGCATAGAGCGGCGGCACATGCACGGCTTCGCGCGAGACCAGGATGTAGAACTCGTCCGGGTCCAGCACGAGCTCACCGGCGCCGCTCTTATAGAGCGGCTCCCAGAAGTCGACGACATCCTGCGCGGCGCGCTTGTCGACGTCGACCAAGCCGGTGTGATGCTTGCCGCGATAGCCGACAAGGCCGTCCTTGTCGCCGTCGAGATCGATGGAGAGCGCGATGCCGCCGCCGGAGATGTTGGGCGGCTCGGTGGCGACCAGCATCTCGGCGCGATGGAGATCGCGCAGCTCGTTCTCCGACAGCAGCGCGTTGCCGGTGCGGAAACGTATCTGCGACAGCCGCGAGCCGGCGCGCACGACGATCGGGAAGGTGCGCGGGCTGACCTCGAGGTAGAGCGGGCCATGATAGCCGGCAGCGATCTTGTCGAACTCATGGCCGCGGTCGGTCATGACGCGCGTGAAAATGTCCAGCCGCCCGGTCGAGCTCTTCGGATTGGCCGAAGCCGACACGTTGGCCGGCAGCGCCAGGCTCTCGAGCAGTGGCACGATGTAGACGCAGCCCGTTTCCAGCACCGCGCCCTCGGCAAGGCTGATCTCGTGCAGCTTCAGCCGGTCGAGCTTGTCGGCCACCAGGTGATCCGGACCGGGCAGGAAGGAAGCGCGCACGCGAAAAGCCTTGTCGCCCAGCCTCAGATCGAGGCTGGCCGGCTGGATCTGGTCGGTGTCGAGCGCGCGCGGCGATCTCAGCGCGTTCGCCTCAAACAGCGCCGCGATGTCCTGATCCGGTAGAATGCCTGTCTGCCGCAAGGTCTGGCTCCGCTAGCTGTGGGCTTTCAGAAGGTTGTCCATTCGGACCTGACCGAGGAGACTGGAGTTACCACGCTTCAGATTCGCCGGAGGGTCCGAATGAACATCCATAAGAATGCCCGTCTCACGCCGCTGCGTCGAGAG
>NZ_JBZEGV010000047.1:0-25251 GCF_058312955.1 Mesorhizobium sp. LEGMi-168a | reverse complement strand
GCCGCCGACCAGATCTTCGCCATGCTGCCGGAGGCGCCGCGATGAGCGCCGCCGACCAGATCTTCGCCATGCTGCCGGAGGCGCCGCGATGAGCGCCGCCGACCAGATCTTCGCCATGCTGAAAGAATCCTCGCAGAGCGGCGCGCCGCTCTACCTGCAGCTGAGGAAAAGCATCGAGGAAGCGGTCAATCGCGGCCTGATCGGCCCAGGCGACGCGCTGCCGTCCGAGCGCGACATCGCCAGCAAGGCCGACATCTCGCGCGTCACCGTGCGCAAGGCGGTGCAGGACCTGGTCAAGGGCGGCATCCTCGTCCAGCGCCACGGCTCGGGCACCTTCGTCGCGCCGCGCATGGAGCGCGTCGAGCAGTCGCTGTCGAGGCTCACCTCCTTCACCGAGGACATGGCGCGCCGCGGCATGGCCGTGCGCTCGGCCTGGCTCGACCGTGGCCTCTATGCGCCCTCGCCGGACGAGATGATGGTGCTCGGCCTGTCGTCGAGCGAGCTGGTGGCGCGCGTGGCGCGCCTGCGCATCGCCAACGACACGCCGCTGGCGATCGAACGCGCCTCGATTTCGGCGAGCGTGCTCCCCGACCCCGAGGCGATCGGCTCCTCGCTCTACGCGGCGCTGGAACTGACCGGCAACCGCCCGGTGCGGGCGGTACAGCGCATCTCGGCCGCCAATCTCGGCGACTCTGACGCGCGCCTGCTCGAAGTGCCGCCCGGGGTTGCCGGCCTGCACATCGAACGTATTTCCTATCTGGCGAGCGGCAAGGTGATCGAGTTCACCCGCTCCATCTATCGAGGCGACGCCTATGACTTCGTCGCGGAACTCCGGCTGACCGGGCCGGGGGAGGAGATCCGGCCATGAGCGCAACCACCACCCATATGCGGCGCGAGATCGAGGAGATCCCGCAGGCCACCGCCCGCCTGCTGGATGGCTCGGCCAAGATGCTCGCCGAGGCCGGCCGCGGCCTTCGCGAGCGCGATCCGCATTTCGTCGTCACCGTGGCGCGCGGCTCGTCCGACCACGCCGCCACCTTCATGAAATATGCCGTCGAGCTGACCGCCGGCCTCGCGGTCGCTTCCGTTGGCCCGTCGATCGCCTCCATCTATGGCGCAAAGCTCAGGTTGCGCGGCTCCGCTTGCCTCGCCATCTCGCAGTCGGGCAAGAGCCCCGACATCGTCGCCATGGCCGAGACGGCAAGGGTCGGCGGCGCACTGACCGTCGCCATCACCAACACCGCCGACTCGCCGCTGGCGCGCGCCTCGGACTATGCCATCGACATTCTCGCCGGACCGGAACGCAGCGTCGCGGCCACCAAGACCTTCGTCAACTCCGCCGTCGCCGCCCTGGCGCTGATGGCGCACAGCACCGGCGACGAGGCACTGCTTGCCGCACTCGCGCGCCTGCCCGAACAGTTCAGCAAGGCGATCGCCTGCGACTGGATGGGGCTGGCAGCGGCGCTCGAGACGCCGCGCTCGTTGTTCATCCTCGGCCGCGGCCCGTCGTTCGCCATCGCCAGCGAGGCGGCGCTGAAGTTCAAGGAGACCTGCGCCATGCATGCCGAGGCCTACAGCGCGGCGGAGGTCATGCATGGCCCGCTGGCGCTCGTCGGGCCGGGCTTCCCGGTCCTGGCGCTCGCCGCCCGCGATGCGTCGGAGCCTTCGGTGGCCGAGGCCGCCGACAGCTTGGCGGCCAAGGGCGCGGCCGCTTTCGTGACCTCCGACAAGGCAAAGAGCGCCAAGCTGCTGGCGCATGTCGCGACCGGCCATCCGCTGACCGACCCGCTGCCGCTGATCGTGTCCTTCTACGGCTTCGTCGAGGCCTTTGCCCGCCATCGCGGCCTCGATCCGGATGCGCCGCGCAACCTGCGCAAGGTGACTGAAACCGTATGAGCGAACGTTTCGCCCTCACTGGCGCTCGTATCTTCGATGGCGCCGACTGGCATGACGATGCCGCCCTCGTCATCAGGGACGGCTTGGTCGAGGCCATTCTGCCCAGCGGCGCCATTGCGTCCGATGTGTCCCGGGTCGAGACCGGTGGTGGGCTGCTGGTTCCCGGCTTCGTCGACATCCAGGTCAATGGCGGCGGCGGCGTCATGCTCAACGATCATCCGGATGTCGACTCGATCGAAACCATCTGCCGGGCGCATGCGCCGTTCGGCACCACGGCGCTGCTGCCGACGCTGATCACCGACACGCCGGCGATCACCGCCGCCGCCGTCGCCGCCGGCGCCGAGGCCGCGCGGAAGAACGTGCCGAGCTTCCTTGGCCTGCATCTCGAAGGGCCGCATCTGTCCATCGCCCGCAAGGGCGCGCATGATCCGGCCCTCATCCGGCCGATGACGGATGCTGATCAGGCTGCGCTGATCGCCGCGCGGGGGGACATGCCGGTGCTGCTCACCACGATCGCGCCGGAATCGGTCGAGCCTGCTCGCGTCACGGCGCTGGCCAAGGCCGGCATCGTCGTCAGCCTTGGCCATTCCGATACCGGCTATGCCACGGCAACGGCTTTCGCCGAGGCCGGCGCCACCGTCGTCACGCACCTCTTCAACGCCATGAGCCAGATCGGCAACCGCGAGCCGGGACTGGCCGGAGCGGCCGTCGACACAGGCCGTTTCTACGCCGGCATCATCGCCGACGGCATCCATGTCCATCCCGGCACGATGACGCTTGCACTCAATGCCAAGAAAGGCCCGGGCAAGATTCTTTTGGTCACCGACGCCATGGCGACGATCGGCACCGACATGACCTCCTTCACGTTGAACGGCCGCACCATCTATCGCAAGGACGGCAGTCTCAGGCTTGCCGACGGCACGCTGGCCGGCGCCGACCTCGACATGATTTCCGCCGTTCGCTTCGTCCACCGCGTCGTCGGGCTCGATCTCGACGAGGCGCTCCGCATGGCCTCGCTCTATCCCGCCGAGGCGATCGGCCAGGCGCACCGGCTCGGCCGCTTCGCCAACGGCACGGCGGCTGATATCGTTGGGCTGTCGGATGACCTGGACGTCACGGGTGTGTGGATCGGCGGCAAGAAGGCGTTCGGCGTCTGAGTCTTTCCAGCCTTGCGATGGTGGAAAAGCTTTAAGGCGCCGGCGGGACAGCGCCCCCCTCTGTCCTGCCGGACATCTCCCCCACTTGGGGGGAGATTGGCAGCTTCGGCGCCCCGCTCATCCTGAGACGTTGGCGATTGGCGAAAGCCGCGGTGAAGCCTGATCTCCCCCCTTGTGGGGGAGATGTCCGGCAGGACAGAGGGGGGCGCGAAGGATCACGGCAGATTTCACCCTTGCAGCACCACGTTCCTGTCGAGCATTAGCCGGCCTGCGCCGGCACGTAGAGATCCTTATATGCCTCACGCAGAACGTTCTTCTGCACTTTGCCCATCGTGTTGCGCGGCAATTCGTCGACGAAGATCACCTGCTTCGGATGCTTGTATTTCGCCAGCCGCCCGGCAATCGCGCCGGCAATGTCGGCGACGCTGATGGCCGATCCCGGCTTGCGCACCACGACCGCCGTGACGCCCTCGCCGAAATCCGGATGGGCGACGCCGATCACTGCGCTTTCGCTGACACCTTCAAGCGCGTCGATCTCGCTTTCGATCTCCTTCGGATAGACGTTGTAGCCCCCCGAGATGATCAGGTCCTTGCCACGCCCGACGATATGGACATAGCCGTCGGCGTCGACCAGGCCGAGATCGCCGGTGATGAAGAAGCCGTCGCCGCGGAACTCGGCCTTGGTCTTCTCCGGCATCCGCCAATAGCCGGCAAAGACGTTTGGCCCCTTCACCTCGATCATGCCGATCTCGCCCTGCACCAGCGGCTTGGCGGTTTCGGGGTCGGTGATGCGTAGCGTGACACCCGGCAACGGAAATCCGACCGTGCCGGCACGCCGCTCGCCGTCATAGGGGTTGGACGTGTTCATGTTGGTCTCGGTCATGCCGTAGCGTTCGAGGATGGCGTGGCCGGTGCGCTCGCGCCAGGCATTGTGCGTCTCGGCAAGCAGCGGCGCCGAGCCGGAGACGAACAGCCGCATGTGGCGGGCCGCATCCTTGGTCAGGCCGACCTGCTGCAAAAGCCGCACATAGAAGGTCGGCACGCCCATCAACGCGGTTGCGCGTGGCAAAAGCGAAATGACATGGCCGGGGTCGAACTTCTGTTCGAACAGCATTTTGGCGCCGGCCATCAGGATGACGTTGGTGGCGACGAACAGGCCGTGCGTGTGGAAGATCGGCAGCGCGTGGATCAGCACGTCGTCGGCGCCGAAGCGCCAACGCTCGGTGAGCACGCGCGCGTTGGAGGCGAGGTTCTCGTGGCTGAGCATGGCGCCCTTGGAGCGGCCGGTCGTGCCGGAGGTGTAAAGGATGGCGGCAAGGTCGTCAGGTCCTCGCGCCACATCCGCAAAATCCTCCGGCTGCAGCGCGGCGCGATCCGCAAGCGTGCCGCGCCCATCGCGGCCAAGCGTCAACGTCCCGGCGCCCACCGATGCGGCAAGCGGTTGGATGTCGACTGCCTTTTCCGGATCGCAGACGACCAGCCGCGGTTCCGCGTCGCGGAAGAAATAGTCGAGCTCCGGCAGCGTGTAGGCGGTGTTGAGCGGCAGGAAGACGGCGCCGGCGCGCAGACAGGCGAGATAGAGCAGCAGCGCTTCCGGCGTCTTCTCCACCTGCACGGCGACTCGATCGCCGGGCTGGACGCCCGCTTGCGTCAGCGCATGCGCAAATTGCCCCGACCGCGCCACCATCTCGCCATAGGAGACCGAACGTCCGTCATCGGTCTCCATCAGCAGCCGGCCAGGCGCCGGCATGCTGGTGCGGAAAGCGTCGAACAGATGGTTGGTCATGTCTTCCTCTGGCATCGAGTGCTTGCCAGAGCGAATACCAGATTTGCCGGCTAGAGCAATTCCAGGAAAAGTGTGTAGCGGTTTTCCGCACGGAATTGCGTAAAAACAAAGATTTAGGCAGCTACATGGGCTGCTATTTGCGGCCGCGCGAGACCTTGGCCGAACCGGCTCTCGGAGTGTAGCCCTCGTTGAAGCGCGCCATGCACATCTGCGCCGTCAGCCGGTAATGGCTGAGCAAGGCTTCGACCGCGCCGTCGGCATCGCCATCCAGCGTGCGCTCGGCAATCGTGCGGTGCTCGCCGAGCTCGTCGCGTTCGTAGCCCGGACCGCGCTGCGAGATCAGCCGGTAGCGGGAAGCCTGGTCGGAAAGCTGGTCGCAAAAGCCGATCAGCCAATGCGAACGACATGCCGAGATCAGCGCGCGATGAAAGGCGCGGTGCAGCTTCTCCCATTCGGGATTGTTGGTTGCCGGGTCGTCCGGCTGGCGCCGTTCGGCGCGCGCCAGCCGGTGCAGGGCCAGCACCAGCTGTTCTTCCCACTCGGCCGTGCGGTGGGCGATGGATTCGCGCAATGCGCGTTCCTCCAGCCAGCAGCGCGTGCGGGTCAGCTCCTCCAGCTCCGCAGCGCTCACCGGCATCAGGAAGAAACCGCGCTGATCGTGGCGGCCGAGCAGGCCCTCGGCGGCAAGGCGGTTGAGCGCCTCGCGCACCGGCGAGGCGCCGGCGCCATAGCGGGAAACGACCCATTCGACGCGCAGCTTGCCCTCGGCTTCTAAAGCCCCACGCAGCAAGTCCTCGCGGAGCTGATGGTAGACCGAACTGGCCAGCGTGCTCTTGGCACCCTTGCCTTCGCCCGTATCGGCATTTCCGTATGTCAATCGAACTCCCATTGCTTGCCCCTGTTTTCCCAGGGCCCCTCGGCGAAGCAATTTCCCGTACATGTATCATACAGTCAGGCATTGCCGCCTCAAAGCGGAAGATGATTATACTCGACTTTTAGACAAGGAGGCGGTCTATTATCGAGTAAAGTAAAATCCGCCCATGATTTTTATAGCCGACAAGGTATATTGAATAACGGTTCAATAGCGCGATTGGAGTATGCAACCTCCGCTAGAAGAGCTGCGCCGCCTATTTCAATTGGCGGCCTTGTCGGCTGCTGAGCGGATTGCCTCTATATTTGCCCGATAAGCTTCGACGGTGCCGCCTTTGAAGATGGCGGCGCCGGCCACCAGCACGTCGGCGCCGGCGGCGGTTACCAGCGGCGCTGTTTCCGGCGAGACGCCGCCGTCGATCTCGATGCGGATCGGCCGCTCGCCGATCAGCGCTTTAACGCGCTTCACCTTGTCGACGATTGCCGGGATGAACGCCTGGCCTCCGAAGCCGGGATTGACGGTCATGATCAGGATGAGGTCGAGCCGGTCGAGCACATATTCGATCGCCGTTTCCGGTGTCGCCGGGTTGAGCGAGACGCCGGCCTTCTTGCCGAGGCTCTTGATGGTCTGCAGCGAGCGGTCGAGATGCGGGCCGGCCTCGGCATGCACGGTCATGCCGTCGCAGCCGGCCTCGGCGAAGGCCGCCAGATAGGGGTCGGCCGGCGCGATCATCAGATGGCAGTCGAAGAAGGTTTTTGTCCGGTTGCGGATCGCCTTCACCACCGGCGGACCGAAGGTGATGTTGGGCACGAAATGACCGTCCATCACGTCGAGATGGATCCAGTCGGCGCCGGCGGCCGCAACCGCCTCGACCTCGTCGCCGAGCTTGGAGAAATCCGACGCCAGCACCGACGGCGCGATCAGGGTCTTCTTGCTCATGAAAGGCCTCTCCGGCATCAACGTCGGCGCGCCGAGCCGCGCGCCCTCCATGCGAGTCTGCCTAGACCATCGTCCAGCCAAGGGGAAGCATGTTTTCCGCATCGGTGAGCAGGCGCACAAGAACGCAGCTTCGACGCGGAAAAGCAAAACCCGCCGGATCGCTCCGGCGGGTCCATTGTTCGCAGGTGACTGGACTACGGTTTGAAGTTTTGAATGTTCGCGCCTGCCGGGTCCTGCAGCACGCGCCGTGGCTGACGCTGCGGCACCAGTTGCTGCAGGATATTCGGATTGAGCAGCAGGTTCGGATTGATCTCCAAGCCCGGCCGTCTGCGGATCGGGAAGCAATCCGGATACCGTCCGGTCGTCCCGACCGGGCAGCGCCGCTTGATGATCGGCTGGCAAATGCCGTCGATCATCTGCGAGCCCGGTGCGCATTCGGCGTCAACTCTGCGGCAGGCGCCGTCGATCGCTTCGGTCCCGCGCGGACACACGCAGGCGCCGCGCTTGTTGAGGACCTGGCCGCGGATCGAGCACGCTTGCGGCTTCTTGACCGGCGCGCAGACCTTGCCCCTCACCTCCGTTCCCCGCGGGCAGACGCAATCGCCGTCGGCATTGCGCACCTGGCCGCGAATCCGGCACTGGCTGGGCGGCTGCTTGTCGGGCGCGCAGGCCTTGGCGACGCGGTCGAGATGCGTGCCCTTCGGGCAGACGCAGCCTTCCGTTGTCGGCACGGCGCCGCGGATCGTGCATTTCGGCGGAACGACCTGGCAGACGCCGTTCACCAGCTCGCCACGCCGGCACACGCAATTGCCGTCCTGGTCGCGGTACTGGCCGGGACGCAACGTGCACTGCGGCTCCTGCGGCTGCTCGCCCTGCACGCATTTGCCGTTTTCCAGCTCCGTGCCGCGCGGGCAGACGCAACGTCCATCGGCGGTCCGGATCTGGCCTTGCAACAGGACGCAACGCTTTGGTTCCGGAAGCGGCAGCAGCTTACCACCACCGGAGCACTCGCCGTTGCGGAAGCTGGTGCCCTCCGGGCAGGCGCAGCGGCCGGCCGGGTTGAGCACCATGCCGCCCGAGCATTGGGTCTTCACTTCGCGCTTGATGGTGAAGGGGTGGCAGGCATAGGCCTTGCCGCGGTCGCCTTGGGCATTGGCCGGGGCGCGCGACAGCACGTCGCTGCCGCCCTGCACCGGCGTGTTCGGCGAGAGCACGCCGACGCAGTTCTGCCCACTGACCGCGCCCTGCAGCTTGGCAAGGTCGGGAAGGACCACGGTGACATGGTGCGTGTGGCTTTCACCGGCGCCAAGCGTCAGCTTGGTGATGCAGGATGCCGGCAGCGTCGCCGGCTCCGGCGAACAGCCGAAGGGCGGGTCGATCGAGGTGATCGGAACGCCTTCCAGGCGGCCAACGCCATCCAGGCCGACCGCATCGCCGATGCGGACCGGGCCGGAGAAGGCGCTCGGCCCATCGTTCGTGATGGTGATCTCGAACGAGCAGGGCGCGCCCGGCTGGCATTCAGCATCGCCGGTCTTCTCGACACGGATGGTCGAGGCGCCGCCGCCCTTGGCGCAGGCCTGGCCGATCGGATAGACGATGTCGTCGCCCGGCGCCGGCCCAAAAGAGCCGCGCGCGCAGTTCTCGAACGCGCCATTGCCGCTCACCGTCACGTCGAAATGCCGGCTGGTTCCGGGCGTCATCGCGGCGCCGGGAATCTGGCACGACAGCGTGTTGGCAGGCACCGGCCCGCAGCTCCAGTCCGCGCCGTCGGGGGTCACGGTCTGGATGGCTACCGGCATGCCGCCCGATACCAGTGTGGCGGCATCGTTGACCCGCACCGGCCCGGTGGGGGCGGCGGTGCCGGCATTGCTGACGGTGATGCGGCAGGACACGAAAGCCGCGCCGGCCAACGATCCGTCGCACACCTTGGTAATGCGCAGGCCGGGCTGGCCGCCATTAGGATGGCGGATGCGCTCGGTCGCGCAGGCCTTGTTATTGGCGAGGTCGACCTCGCCGGGAATGGCCTTCACCTCGGCGCAATTCTCGACCGTATCGGGCCGGTAGTTTGCCGGCATCACCGCCTTGACGACGATCGGCGTCGAGGCGCCCGGAGGCAGCGAGATGCCGGCATTGTCGCAGCGGAACTGGCCCGGGCCGTTCGGCCCGCAGGTCCAGGGCGGGCTCGGCCCGAAGGTCGAGGCGGTCGGCGCGCCGCCCGGATAGGTGTCGATCACCGTCAGCGGCCCGTTAAAGGTGTTGGTGCCGTTGTTGATGATATCGATCACGAAAGTGCAGGCGCCGTCCGGCGTGCAGACCGGGACGCGGGCGCGCTTCTTCAGGATCAGGTCGACCTTCTTCTCGACCGGAGGCTGGCACCGCGGGTCGCGGTCGCCACGGCGGCAGATCGGGATCGAGGCGCAGCCGCGATCGTTCTGCTGGCTGCCGAACAGCGGCTTGCCGCTCGCCTGGTAGTCATAGGCGGCGCAGTTGCGCAGCACGCCGCCCTGCCAGCCGCCGGCCGGTTTGAAGCCGAGCTTGAGGTTGACGGAGGCGCCGGGGTTGAGCGTCGTCACCGGATGGGTGCACGTCATCGGCGTCGTTGCGGGCGCGCAGACCCAAGGCGGGTTCGGTCCCGAGGAAAGCACCGAGCCGGCCGGCAGCGTCACCTCGTCGAGGACGATCTTGCCGTTGTAAGGCCCGTCGCCGACATTGGTGACCGTGATGGTGAAGTTGCAGCCGCCGGCCATCGTGCAACGCGGCACCTCGGCCCACTTCTCGACCTTGAGGTCGGGCTGCTTTTCAGGCGGGCATCTCACGTCACGCGGGATGACGATGTCGATCGTCTGGCTGCAGCAAAGCCCCCAGCCTTCCTTCGGCCCGGCATAGGCGTCGATGCCGGTGACGATAAGATGAACGGCATCGCCGGGCGAGGCGCCGATGATCTTCCAGTTCAGCACGCCGCCGCCGGCAGGCACCTGTTGCGTGTCGGGGACGATGGTGATGCCGGGCGTCGTCGTCGACACCTGCACCCACTTGCCGCCCATCTCCGGGCCGACCGGCATGTGGTAGATGAAGGCGCCGTCGCCGGGCACGCAATCGACCGTGCCGCGCTCGACCTTGAAGCATTCCTTGCCGGGAGGCGGCGGCGGGTTGCACTTCGTCAGGTCGATCTTGATCGAGGTCTTCACGCCGGTGAGGAAATCACCGTCGTCGGGCTTGTCCGGATCCTGCGAGGGGATGGTCGTTGCCGGACCACCCCTGAGGGCCACCTTGATCTCGCCCTGGTTGTCGACCGTCGCCGGTGCGGCAAAGGCGGCATGGTCTATCTTGGCCGTGATCCGGAAGGTGATGACGCGTTCGTTGGCTGGACCGACGCCGTCGAGGTTGGAGGCGCTGATCCGGAAATTGGAGACGGTCGCCGTATCGTCCGGGCCGGCCGATGTATTGATCGAAGCAGCCGGCAGCGGTCCGCCGGAAGCGCTCGTGCCGTCGCCGACGACATCGACGCTGACGATCTGGAGGCCGTGCGGAAGCTGGTCCCTGAAGTCGAGCCTTGTCGCCTTCAGCAAGGCCGCCACGCTTGGCCGGTCGAAGTCCTGCGGGTCGCCGTGGATGCCGAAGCTCAGGACATATTCGACGGTATCGCAGCTTCTCTGGCCGCCTTTCTTGGTGAAGAAGGGCACAATCCGACTGAGTTCCGGATTGATGCCGCGCTGTTCAGGAGCGGATTCTGCGGCCTGGCCGGTCGCCGCCGGGGCCTTGTCTTGGGCGAGCGCCGGCAATGCCGGCATCATGGCGACCGCGATACCGGCCGCCATCAGCCAGCGCGCGCCGCGCCTGGCGTATGACAGGGGTTTCATGATCGTCTCCATGACGGTTCTGCGCGAAGCGAAGCGGGGAAGGGCGAGACTGCTCATCTGTCCCTCCTCGGCGCTTCGCAGCTGACGGCCGGCGTTCTGAGCGGCAGCGTCATCTTGCAGCAAGGGTAGTAGCCGCCCTTGTCCCGGTCGGACTTGCGGTAGAAGCAGAGCCCGACATTGACGGTCTCGCCCGGATTGTGGCCGGTGATGTCGATTGTGTAGGGCTTGCCCGGCGCATGCGACATGGGTGAGGTCACCCCAACGCCTGGCGTCTTGGACTGCGCCTTGATCGAATCGCCGCCGAAGCCGGCTGGGTCTTTGAGATAGAGATCAGCCTGAAGTCCGCGGGGCGTGCAGAAATACTGAACGTCCTCGATATCGATGCATGGAGGCAAATTGCCGGGCGGCGGGAAGTCCGGCGGATAGAACGGGGGCAGATAACCGCCCGGGATGTCCTCATAATAGCCGGCGTGACCCTCGCAGGGGCGCCAGACCCTGACGTCGCCGACATGGCCTTGGACGTCCGGGTCTTCGAAATAGCCGTCGAAGTCGACGAACCACGAGCCGAGGGGCGGCACGTTAGCCGGCTTGACCAGCGCGCTTGGCGTCAGCTGCACGCCATGCACGGCAAGCGGTCCGCCGGCGGCGAGCCGCTCGGCAAGCTCCGGATTGTCGCGCAGCTTGTCGCCGGTGTTGACGACGGTGTCGGTGCAAACGCCGGCGTCCAGATTACCCTCGGCATCGTAGCGGTATTGCAGGTCGACGCCGCCGGCCGTCTGGCGGTTGCCTTGCGGGAAACCGATCGCATATTCCTGCGGCACTTCCACCCAGACCGATTCCGTCGCCGGATCGTCCGGGTCCTCGCGCTGGTAGCGGATGACCTCGCCTTTGCCGGAATCGGCGAAGCGGCTGTAGTCGTAGCGGTTCTCGACCGGGCCACGTTGGGCGAGATACATGAAACCCTTGTTGTCGAAGGCGATATCGGTGACGGCGTAGTCCTGGTCGGCCTTGACCGTCAGCTCCCAGCGCGGATCGCCGGCAAAGCTTCCGTCGCTCGCGATGCCGATCGACCAGATCTCGGCTTTCTCGCCGACGGAATAATAGAGCCGGCCGCCACGATAGGAGACCGCCCAGACGCGGCGCTCGTCCTGCGTATAGCCCCAGGTCTTCGGATCTTCGCTGTCGAAAGCGGCGGCCTGGATGTCCATCACGGCGCCGTCATCGGCCACGGGAGCCAGGCCATGCGCAGGACGTCCGGCAACGCCATGGTCGAACATGTCGATCAGATTGCCCTCGGGGTCCATGCGGTGGATCAGACCGGTATCGAGATCGGAGGCGAAGAGCTCTCGGTGGATGGGATCGAAGGCGAGATTGCCGATGCCGGGCCCGCTGTTGGTGTCGATGTCGGCGAATTTGGATACGGCACCAGTGATGCCGTCGATCTTCCAGATCGTGCCTGGACCGCCGCCGTTTTCGGTGCCGAACTGGCCCTCCATGAACACAGCGCCGGCAGTGCCCCGGCGTTGCCGTTCCGGCCTGCCGTCATCGTCGGCGTCCGGCGTGACGATCTCGACGCCATGCAGCGAAGTCGCCGCTGCATAGAGGTTGGGAATGCCCGACGGCACGCCATCGCGCACGCCGTCGTCATAGGTGAGGCCGAACACCTCGCCGATCTGGCCCGCCGTCACCTCGAAGGGCGGCGGCGTGTAGACGAGCTGGCCGGAGGCCGGGCCGCCGAGACGCGAGACGTCGAAAATGCGCAACGAGGCCTGCGAGGTGTCGATGAAGGTTTCGTCGACAGGGTCGACGCCGGGCGGCAGACCCTGCTCTAAATCTGGAATGACAGTGCCGGGGAAGCCGGTCACCGCCATCGAGCCGGGATAAATGATCCGGGTTTCCTGGGCCTTCGCCGCGCCGCCGAGCCAGAGGCCGGTGGTCAGCGCCAGGGCGAGAATTCCGCCGGTTGCGATTGTTGCGCGGCGCAGACGGCCGGCGCGAGAAGTCACGGACGAGCCGCGGTCGCAAGACATTGAACTCCCCCCGAAGCCGTCGGAAGAACCCTCCGTATTCGCCGCGCAAATCAGGCTAAGGCGCGGCGTTCCGGCTCGTTCGTCCTTGATCGAATTGTCTATTTTCCGCTTGGTGACGATACGCCGGCTGCCTGGCAGGGTCAACGGAAGCAGCCGAAAGCCCAGCGCATCGACCTCGTCGCGGAGACGGTGGCCGCGCTGGACTCCTGTTGTTCCCGGAGACCGCGGAGCCTCAGGGTTTCTGGTCATTGGGGCTTTCCTTTCCGCCCGCACTATTGCGGTGCCTGGTCGTCAGTCGCGGGCTGACGCGGAAAGGTTCAATGCGAGGGTTACGACGACGCCGGAAATCAGCCCGCGTCGGTTGCGGGAGTCACCAGATCCACTCGCCCTTGCCAAGCACGGATACCGCCTCGACGATGCGGGTAAAGCTCGAGCGCGCCCGGCCGACAGTGTGACGGGCCCTGAGATAGCCGTGCACCAGCCCCGGTTCCTCGAACCAGTAGGCCCGGCCGCCGGCCGCGATGACGCGGTCGCGATAGGCCTCGCCGTCGGACGACAGTGGATCGCATTGCGCGGTGATCAGCACCGTCGGCGGCAGGTAGGCGAAATCGGCATCGGCAAGCGGGTACAGCGTGATGTCGCCGGTCCGGTCCACGCCACCGGTGCGGATATGCCTGTAGAACTCGATATCGCGCGCCGTCAGCATCGGCGCTTCGGCATGCGTCACATAGGAGCCCTTTGAACGGTCGCCGAAAAGGCCCGCATAGATCAGCACCTGGCCGACCGGCTTTTTCTTATGCCCGCGTGTTGCGTGGGCAACGGCGGCGCAGAGATTGCCGCCGGCGCTGTCGCCGCAAAGCACGACCGGGCAGTCGTAGGTCCTGGCAGCCCATTCGAAGGCGTCCATGACATCGTCGAAGGCGTCCGGATGCAGATGTTCCGGCGCCAGCTGGTAGTCGACCGAGGCAACGTCGTAGCCGGTGCGGGCGCAAAGCTCGGCGCAGACATCGTCGTGGCTGTCCAGCCCACCGAGAATGAAACCGCCGCCATGGACATAGAGCACCATCGCGGCCTTGTCCGGTTCCGCATTGCGGTAAACGCGGATCGGGATGCTGTTGGTCGGCGTGGCTATTGCCGTCGTTTCCGCCGTCACGCCCTGCGGATAGCCGGCGAAGAATTCCCGGCACATCCGGTCGTAGATCGCACGCTGCTGGGCAATTGTGTAGTCGATCGTATCCGGCGGATAATAGGAGTTGGTCTTCTCGATGAAGGCCCAGGTCTCGGCGTCGATGAGGGTTTTGTAGTCGGTCATGGTGCTTGGACCGATATCGAAAGTCGAGCCCAGGCACCCCCCTCTGTCCTGCCGGACATCTCCCCCTCAAGGGGGGAGATTGGATGTCGCGAAGGCTTTCGCCAATCTTCTACGTCGCAGGAAAGGCGCCGAGCCCGAAACTGCCAATCTCCCCCCTTGAGGGGGAGATGCCCGGCAGGGCAGAGGGGGGTGGCTCGCGCTGTCATCTCCGCAGAGTCACTTCCCCTTCCACACCGGATCGCGCTTTTCGGCGAACGCCCGGAACCCTTCCATATTGTCCTCCGAGCCGTAGAGGATATCGACCGTCGGCAACTGCCGGCGCGTCACCTTGTTCATCGCCTCCTGGAAGGTCAGCGCCTCGGCCACACGCGCCGTTTCCTTGATCGCGGCAAACACCAGCGGCGGGCCGCTGGCGAGCAGCCTGGCGATTTCCCAGACGCGGTCCTCGAGCTTTTCCTTGGGCAGCACCTCGTTGACCAGGCCCCAGCGATGCGCTTCCGCCACATCCATCCAGCGACCGGTGAGCAGAAGGTCCATGGCGACATGGTAGGGAATGCGCTTCGGCAGCTTGATCGTCGCGGCGTCGGCAAGCGTGCCGGCACGGATCTCGGGCAGCGCGAAGGAGGAATGGTCCGACGCGTAGATGAGGTCGCAGGAGAGCGTCAGCTCGAAGCCGCCGCCCACCGCCATGCCGTTGACGCAGGCGATCACCGGCTTGTTCAAATCGCGCAATTCCTGCAGCCCGGCGAAGCCGCCGACGCCATAGTCGCCGTCGACCGCGTCGCCGGCCGCCGCCGCTTTCAGGTCCCAGCCGGCACAGAAGAACTTGTCGCCTGCCGTCTTGACGATGGCGACGCGCAAGTTGGGATCGTCGCGGAACGCCTTGAAGGTCTCGCCCATCAGCCGCGACGTCTTCAAGTCGATGGCATTGGCCTTCGGCCGGTCGAGCGTGACTTCGAGGATCGTGCCTTCGCAGCGGGTGGTGATGACGTCAGCCATTCTTTTTCTCTCCAAGCACCAGCAGCGCATCGGCGATCCAGGCGCCCTTGCCTTCGGCGCAGACGATCAGCGGGTTGATGTCCAGCTCCTCGATCTCGCCTTCGTTCTTCTGCACGAAATCGGCGATGCCGGCGATCGCATTGATGGCTGCCGGGACGTCGGCCTTCGGCCGGCCGCGATAGCCTTCGAGCAGCGGATAGAGCTTCAGCCCGCGCAGCGCCGCCTCGATGTCGTCGCGCGTCGCCGGCAGCATCAGCGTCACGCTGTCGCGCAACAGCTCGACCAGCACGCCGCCGGTGCCGAGCGTCATCACCGCGCCGAACATCGGGTCGCGGGTGAAGCCGACGATCAGCTCGGCGACGCCGTCGCGCACCATGCGCTCGGCATAAAGCCCGGTGCCGAGCGGCAAGAGGTCATGCGCCGCGTTGCTGACGGATTCGGCGTCCTTGAGGTTCAGCCGCACCGCGCCGACTTCCGACTTGTGCGTCACGCCCAGCGCCTTGAGCGCCACCGGGAAGCCGAGCGCCATCGACGAGATCACCGCTTCGACTGCATTTGACGCACGCTCGCCAGTCGGCACCGGTAGGCCGGCCTTGATCAGCCTGTCCTTGGCCTCGGCCTCGTCGGGGGTGATGTGGCTGCCGTCGGTCACACCGGCGGCCGTGGTATCGACCGGCTGCGCCTGCGGCTCGCGCCAGGCCCAGCCGATGAAGGCGGCAGCCTGCGCGGCGTCCATGGCTTCGGAGATGCCGAACAAGGGCACCATGCCGCGCGCCATCAGGCCGGCCGTGTATTCCTCCGGCAGGTTCTCCGGCAGCGACGACACGATCGCGCCTTGCGCCCTGTTGGTCTTCAGCGCCGCCTCGAAGGCGCGCAGCGTCGCCCACCAATCGGTGTCCGAGCAGCGGTCGGGGCGCGGGAAGTCGAGCACCAGCATGTTGAGGTCGAAGCCGCCCGACACCATGGCGGTGAAGGTGGCCGTCATCGCCGGCTCGTTGTTCCAGATGAAGGTATGGTAGTCGAGCGGATTGGCGACCGCGACCAGCGGCCCGAGCGTCGATTTGACATGGGCGCGGTGCTCGGCGCTCAGCGTCGGGAAATGCACCCAGCGCCCTTCGGCGCTGTCGGCCATCACGGAGGCCTCGCCGCCCGAGCAGCTCATCGACGACAGCCGATTGCCGGGCAACGCGCCGGTGACGTGCAGCAGCTTCAGCGCCTCGATGAAGGCGGGAATGGAATCGACGCGCGCGATGCCCAGACGCTTCAGGAACGCGCCAGAGGCGGCATCTGAGCCGGCGAGCGAGGCGGTATGCGAGACAGTCGCCTGCCGCGCCTGTTCCGAGCGTCCGACCTTCATGGCGATGATCGGCTTCTTCAGCTCGCGCGCTCTCGCTGCCAGCCGCTCGAAGCCGGCTACCGAGTCGAACGCCTCAATGTGCAGGCCGAGCGAAGTGACGCGCTCGTCCTCGATCAGGCCGAGCGCCATTTCCGAAAGGCCGGTCTGCGCCTGGTTGCCGGCCGTCATCAGGAAGGCGATCGGCAGGCCGCGCTTCTGCATCGTCATGTTGATGGCGATGTTGGACGATTGGGTGATGATGGCGACACCCTTGCCGCCGTCCGGCAGCCTGATGCCGCCATGCTGGTCGGGCCACAAAAGCGCGCCGTCGGCATAGTTGATCAGGCCATAGCAGTTCGGGCCGATGATCGGCATCTGGCCGGCTGCGGTGACCAGCTCGGCCTGCAGTCGCTCGCCGTCCTCGTCATAGGCCTCGGTCTCGAGGAAGCCGGCGGCAAAGCAGACGGCCCCGCCGGCGCCACGCTCGGCCAGCGCCTTGACGACTTCGATGGTGAGATGCCGGTTGACGCCGACAAAGGCGGCGTCCGGCGCCCCGGGCAGGTCGGCGACGGACCGATAGGCCTTGCGGCCGGCGACCTCGTCCTTCGTCGGATGCACCGGCCAGATTTCGCCGGCAAAGCCCATCTTGATCGATTGCGCGACGACGGCGGCGGCCTGCGCCCCGCCGAACACGGTGATCGATTTCGGGCGCAGGAGACGTTCGAGTTTATGCATGGTCATCTTTTCGTTTGAGCGCGATCTTTTCCCCAAACCGGATCCCGGTTTGGGGCGGATCATGCTCTAAGCCCCGAACGGACGCAGCAACGCCCGCGAAATAATATGTCGCTGAATCTCCGAAGTGCCTTCCCAGATGCGCTCGACGCGCGCGTCGCGCCAGATGCGCTCCAGCGGCAGGTCGTCCATTAGCCCCATGCCGCCATGGATCTGGATGGCTTCATCGGCAACGAAGGCGAGCATCTCGGTGGCCTTCAGCTTGGCCATCGCCATGTCCTGGTCGGTGACGGTGCCCTGATCGTACTTCCAGCCGGCTTCGAACACCATCAGGTCGGCGGCCTTCAGTTCCGTCGCCATGTCGGCAAGCTTGAACGACACGCCCTGGAACTTGCCGATCTGCTGGCCGAATTGCTGGCGCTGCGCGGCATATTCGATGGCGTGCGAAAGCGCGCGCTCGGCGCGGCCGAGGCAGGTGGCGCCGACCTGCAGGCGCGTGGCGCCGAGCCAGGAGTTCGCGACCTCGAAGCCCTTGTGCACTTCGCCCAGGATTTGGCTCGCCGGCAGCCGGCAGTCGTCGAATTCGAGGATCGAGTTGGTGTAGCCGCGATGCGAGACGTTGCGGTAGCCGTCGCGCACCGAGAACCCCTTGGTTCCCTTGTCGACGAAGAAGGCGGTGATCTTCTTGCGCTTGCCGCGCGGCGAATCCTCTTCGCCGGAGGCCATGAAACAAATCGCGAAATCGGCAAGGTCGGCGTGGGAGATAAAGTGCTTGGTGCCGTTGAGCACCCAGTCCGAGCCGTCCTGCACGGCGGTCGCCTTCATGCCGCGCAGGTCCGAGCCCGCGCCGGGCTCGGTCATTGCCAGGCAGTCCCATTTCTCGCCGCGGATGCAGGGGAAGAGATATTTCTCGCGCTGCTCCGGCGTGCCGGCGAGCAGGATGTTGGACGGACGCGCCACGCAGGTCCAGTGCAGCGCGTAGTTGGCGCGGCCAAGCTCCTTCTCGTAGAGCAGCCAGCTCACCGTATCGAGGCCCGCGCCGCCGACCTCGGCCGGCATGTTGGCGGCGTAAAGCCCGGCCGCGATTGCCTTCGCCTTCAATTCGTCGATCAGCTCGCGGCGCAGCACGCCTGTCCGCTCCACCTCGCGCTCATGCGGATAAAGCTCGTTCTCGACGAAGGCCCGCGTCGTCTCGACGATGAGTTTTTGCTCTTCCGAAAGACCGAAATGCATCGCCTCAGCCCTTTTTCTTGCTCTTCTTCGCCTTGTCGGCCTTTGCCGGCTTCGCTGCCTTCTTCGCCGGCTTGGCGGCTTTTGCCTTGTCGGCTGCCTTGGCGGCCGGCTTCACCGCCAGCTTGGCGAGCTGTTTTGTATAGTCCTTATGCAGCGCGCCGGCGCCCCAGCCCTTGCCCTTGTTCTGCTTCGACAGCGCTTCCATGATGGCGACCAGATTGTCGTCGCGGATCTTTTCCAGCTCGCGGATCGACAGGCCATTCGCCTGCTCGTCCGACTGCGTGGCGATCAGGTCGACTAACTCGTCGTTGAATTCCGGCACGTCCATCAGCTTGGTCCACGGCCACTTCAGGCAGGGCCCGAACTGCGCCATGAAGTGGCGCATGCCGGCCTCGCCGCCGGCAACACGGTAGACCTGGAACATGCCCATCTGCGCCCAGCGCAGGCCGAAGGAATAGCGCATGATGTCGTCGAGTTCCTCGACGGTGCAGATGCCGTCCTTGACCAGCCACAGCGCCTCGCGCCAGGCCGCCTCCAAGAGGCGGTCGCCGACGAAGGCCTCGATCTCCTTGCGCACCACAACCGGCTTCATGCCGATCGAGGCGTAAAGCTCCTTGGCGACCTCGATCGCCTCCGGAAAAGTCTGCTGGCCGCCGACGATCTCGACCAGCGGCAAAAGATAGACGGGATTGAACGGATGGCCGACCACCAGCCGCTCCGGATGCTTCTTCATCGCCACCTGCATGTCGGTCGGCTTGATGCCGGAGGTCGAGGAGCCGACGATGGCGTTGGCCGGCGCATGCTGATCGATCTCGGCCAGCACCTTGTGCTTGAGGTCGAGCCGTTCCGGCACGCTTTCCTGGATGAAGTCGGCATCGGCCACCGCTTCGGCGATGGTCTTGGCGAAAGTGAGCTTGCCTTCCTTCGGCAGGCCGCCGGGCAGCATCTGCTTATAGGCGCGCCGCGCGCCTTTCATCACCTCGCCCACTTTGCGCGACGCCTCCGGATCGGGATCGAAGATCGACACGTCGATGCCGTTCAAGAGCAGCCGCGCCACCCAGCCGGCGCCGATGACGCCGCCGCCGATGGCGGCCGCCTTGTTGATGATGCTCATGCGGAAGCTCCGGTTCGTTTGCTGGCTGTTTCGGGATCGGTGAGGGCCACGCGCTCGCCGGCGCGGATCACCGCCGGGTCGTAGGCCTTGCGCGCGAAGACTTCGAGCACGAAGGGCCGGAAGAACTCGATCGGCAGCGTGTCGTAGTCGGGGTCGAAGCTCGACTGGTCCCAGCGCTCGCAGAACTGGTCGCAATCGTCGAAATAGGGATGCCCGGCGAAACGGTCGCGGGCATGCCGGTTGCCGCCCAGATGATGCGCGTAATAGAGGCGCTGGAAGTCGCCGTGCTTTTCCACCACCCAGGTGCATTGCTCGCGCACGAAAGGTTTCAGGATCGTCGCGGCATATTCGTCATGATTGTAGGGCGCGTAGATGTCGCCGATGTCGTGCAGCAGCGCCGAGACCAACCAGTCGGTATCGGCGCCGTCGCGCCAGGCGCGGGTCGCGGCCTGCAGCGAATGGCCGAGCCGGGTGATCTTGTAGCCGGACAGGCCCTCGTCGAGCTGCACAAGGGCATCGAGCAGCCGCTCGCCGGTCTTGGCGGCATAGTCGATCTCGTGGGCGGTCAGGAACTCGTAGTCTTGCCTGTCGCCGTCCTTCATCGCGGTGAATTTGACGGTGGCCATGGTCAGCTCCCGTTTTATGCCGCGATCGGCGCTCGCTTTGTGAGGTTGAGCTTCTTGCGCACTTCCTCCGGCCCGAGGATCCTGGCGCCGAGATTGGTGACGATGTTCGCGGCACGCTCGACGAGCTGCGCGTTGGTCGCCAGCACGCCCTTGTCGAGCCAGAGATTGTCTTCCAGGCCGACGCGGACGTTGCCGCCGGCAAGCACGGCGGCCGCGACATAGGCCATCTGGTTGCGGCCGATCGAGAAGGCAGACCAGTTCCAGGTCGACGGCACGTTGTTGACCATCGCCATGAAGGTGTTGAGGTCGTCCGGCGCGCCCCACGGCACGCCCATGCAGAGCTGCACCAGCGCATCCGCGTTGAGGACCTTCTCCTCGACCAGTTGCTTGGCGAACCACAGATGCCCGGTGTCGAAAGCCTCGATCTCGGGCTTGACGCCCAGCGCCGTCATCATGCCGCCCATGGCGCGCAGCATGCCGGGCGTGTTGGTCATGACGTAATCGGCCTCGGCAAAGTTCATCGTGCCGCAGTCCAGTGTGCAGATTTCCGGCAGGCACTGGCGCACATGTTCCATGCGGTTGGTGGCGCCGCCCATGTCGGTGCCCTTTTCGTTGAGCGGCAGCGGCGCTTCCGGCGAGCCGAACACCATGTCGCCGCCCATGCCGGCGGTGAGGTTCAGCACCACATCGACATTCGCCTCGCGGATGCGCTCGGTCACTTCGCGGTAGAGATGCACGTCGCGGCGTGGCTTGCCGGTCTCGGGGTCGCGCACATGGCAATGGACGATCGCGGCGCCCGCCTTGGCGGCCTCGATCGCCGAATCGGCAATCTGCTTGGGCGAGCGCGGCACATTCGGGCTGCGGTCCTGCGTGCCGCCGGAGCCGGTCACGGCACAGGTAATGAAAACCTCACGGTTCATCGCGAGTGGCATGGTCTTTCCTCCCAAATAGATCAGATCCCAAGAATGACTCACTTGCCGGAAACTGTTTTGCGTTTTACGAAGCTGTCATGATTAAAAGCGAAAAGCCGACGATCTTTCGGTCCGAGCGCGAAACGCTCAAGGTGACGTTCCTGGTGTTCTCGGGCTCGTCCATCATGTGCGTCGCCTCGGCGGTTGACCCGCTGCGCGCGGCGAACCGGATCTCCGGCGAGACCTTGTTCGATTTCAAGCTGGTCTCGGTCACCGGCGAGGCGCCGGTCACCACCTGTGGCCTGCCGGTTGCGGTCAGCGGCCGCTTCGATGCGACCGAGCCGACCGACATGCTGGTCGTCGTCGCCGGCTTCGGCACGCAGAACTATGCGACGTCGGCACTGCTTGCCGGCCTGCGCCGTGCGGCGCGCGCGGCCCGCGCGTGCGGCGGCGTCGAGGCCGGCACCTGGCTGGTGGCGCGCGCCGGCCTGCTCGAAGGCCGCAGCGCCACCACCCATTGGGAGGACATGGAGGATTTTTCCGCCGCCTTCCCGGGCGTCGACGTGCGGCCGGACCGCTATGTCATCGACGGACCGGTCTTCACCTCCGGCGGCGCCTCGCCGACCTTCGACCTGATGCTGCATCTCATCCGCACAAGGCTCGGCATGGCGGCGGCGCTCGATGTGGCGAGCGTTTTCATCTACGACCAGGCGCGCGCCGCGACCGACGCGCAGCCGCTGGTCTCGCTCGGCCGGCTCGACGGCTACGATCCGCGGCTGGCGCAAGCGATCCGGCTGATGGAAGCGCATGTCGACGAGCCGCTGACCATCGATGCGGTGGCCAAGCGCGCGGGCGTGACGGCGCGAACGCTGGAAAGCATTTTTCGCAAGTCGATCGGCGAGACCCCCGGCGCCTACTACCTCCGGCTCCGCCTCAGCGCCGCCCGGCGCCTGGTGGTCGACACCCGCATCGCCATGGCCGACATTGCCGGGCGCACCGGCTTTTCCTCCGCAGCCGCATTTTCCAGGGCGTTTTCAAAAGCTTTCGGCGAAGCGCCGGTTAGGCTGCGGCGCGGCTGATTATCCAGTCTGTCGCAGCGGAGATGTCGTCAACCAGCGCCGTGGGCGCCGGATCGAAGCGTGTTTCGTCATTCGGGCGATATTTGCCCGTGCGCACGAGCAACGCCGCGCCAAGCCCGGCGCTGAGCGCGCCGGCGACATCGCTTTCCGCATCGTCGCCGACCATCACCGCATCGGCCAGCGGACAGTTCAGACCGGAAAGCGCCGAGAGGAAGAAATCCGGCGACGGTTTGCCGAGCACGACAGGGCTCCGCCCACTGGCGAATTCGAGCGCCGCGACGAAGGCGCCAGTGTCGAGGCTGAGCAGGCCGTCGGCATCCTTGAAGGTGCGGTTGATGGCAAGCGCGACGAAATCGGCGCCGGCAACCAGCTCGCGGAACGCGCGGTTGAGGCTGGCATGGTCGAAGGCCTCGCCGGCATCGCCGACGACGACGGCGCGCCCGCTGCCGCCCTCCAGTCCGGAAAACTCGACCTCCAAATCGGGATGGACGAGCAGATGCGGCTGGCGGTCATGCCTGCGCAGCCATTCGACCGCCGCGCGCGCCGGCGTCAGCAATTCTTCGTCGGCAACCTCAATGCCCATGGCGGCAAGCTGCGCGATGATTGCCCCGCGTGGTGAGCGTGTCGTGTTGCTGACGAAACGGAGCGGCAGGCCCGCGTTGCGCAGGCGCTCGATGGCTGCGGCAGCGCCTGTTATCGGGGTGTCGCCGTCGTAGACGACACCCAGAAGATCGAGCAACACCGCGCGTATCATCGGTTAAGGATGGAGAAACAGTCTCCGTTCGTCAAACCAACGAAGAATCAGGCCTGGAAACAGGCATGGAAGAATCAGGCGGCGTCGCGGCCTTCGCGAACAATGCGCGAGCGCATGCTCTTGGCCAGCGCCGTTTCCAACCGCGCAGCGACCGCGCGATCCCATTCATTCGTCTCGCGGCCGCCGTCTTTCGAATGCGGCAGCGCCATCAGCCGATCGATGATCGAACCAGCCTCGCCGGGCGAGAGCAGGGCGTCGATTTCGCGTTCGTGCTGCATACGTTTCGCCTCCTTCTTTCCTTCCCGCCACATAGCCACACTATACGAAGTCCGTGACGGCTGTTTGAAGGCAAGAGCGAGGCGATTGAGGGGCAGGGCGGGGCAAAACCTTGTCGCCAGATTCTGCCCCACCGGAAATGCGATTCCAGGCTTGGTCGCCTCCTTCGAGGCGCGTCTGCGCCGCTTAAACGTAACGGTTGACGATGTTTTCGAGCAGCTCCTGCCGGCCGGAGCGCGGCTGCGGCTCGATCTTCTTCTTCACCACGCGCTCGGCGATCTCTTCCAGCGTGCGCTTGCCGGAAAGCATTGCCTTGCCCTCGGCCGTGTTCCAGCCGGCATAACGCTCGGCGAGCGGGCCTGACAGCGCCTTGTCTTCGATCATCTTCGCTGCTGCCTTGAGGCCGCGCGCGCAAGAATCCATACCGCCGATATGGCCGATCAGCAGATCCTCCGGGTCGAGCGACTGGCGCCGCAGCTTGGCGTCGAAATTGGTGCCGCCGGTCTTGAAGCCGCCGCCCTGCAGGATCTGATAATAGGCCAAAGCCATTTCGGGCACATTGTTGGGGAACTGGTCGGTGTCCCAGCCGGACTGGTAGTCGTTGCGGTTCATGTCGATTGAGCCGAAGACACCGAGCGCATTGGCCAAGGCCAGTTCGTGCTCGAAGGAATGGCCGGCGAGGATCGCGTGGCCCTGCTCGATGTTGAGCTTGACCTCTTTTTCCAGCCCGAAGCGCTTGAGGAAGCCGTAGACGGTGGCGACATCGTAATCGTACTGGTGCTTGGTCGGCTCCTGCGGCTTCGGCTCGATCAGGATCGTGCCCTTGAAGCCTATTTTGTGCTTGTAGTCGACGACGAGGTTGAGGAAGCGGCCGGCCTGCTCCTGTTCGCGCGCGAGATCGGTGTTGAGCAGCGTCTCATAGCCTTCGCGTCCGCCCCACAGCACGTAGTTCTCGCCCTTCAGCCGCTTGGTGACATCGATGCAGCTCTTCACCGTCGCCGCCGCATAGGCGAAGACGTCCGGATCGGGATTGGTCGCAGCACCCGACATGAAGCGGCGATGCGAGAACATATTCGCCGTGCCCCAGAGCAGCTTGACGCCGGTCTGTTTCATTTTGCCGGAAAAATAATCGGCGATCTCGTCGAGGCGCGCCGCACTCTCCGAAAAATCCTTGCCCTCGGGGCGGACATCGGCGTCGTGGAAGCAGAAATAGGGCGCGCCGAGCAGCGAGAACATCTCGAAGGCGACATCGGCCTTGAGCTTGGCCAGTTCCATCGTGTCGACGCCGCCGGCCTTGGCGAACCAGGGGCGGTCGAAGGTCTGGCCGCCGAACGGATCGCCGCCCTGCCAGGCGAAGGAATGCCAATAGGCGACGGCGAAGCGCAGATGGTCTTCCAGCCGCTTGCCGGCCACCACTTCGTCCGGGTTGTAGAACCGGTAGGCCAGCGGATTGGTCGAATCCGGCCCCTCATACTTGATCTTCTTGATGTCGCCGAAAAAGCCGCTGCTCATGGTTTCCTTCCTCTCCGAATGCTTCCGCCCGATTACCTCAGGCGTAATTGGTTTCGCTCTTTCCTGGGGCGAAAAGGGTCATGTCGAAACGATCCAACGAAGGATGAAGACAATGACCGACCTCAACACGATCGCCCAAAACTACATCACCGCCTGGAACGAGAGCGATGCGGCGCGCCGCAAGGCCTTGCTCGAGGCAGCCTTCACCAGCGACGTCAGCTATCGCGACCCGGTCATGCAAGGCGACGGCCATGCGGGCATCGCCGTGCTCATCGACGGCGTCCAGCAACGCTTCGCCGGCTTCCGCTTCTCGCTGAAGGGCGAGCCCGACGGTTTTGCCGACCGCATCCGCTTTTCGTGGAATCTGGGGCCGGAAGGCAGCGAGTCCGTCATCGAAGGCACCGACATCGGCGTCATCGAGAACGGCCGCCTGAAGAGCGTCACCGGCTTCCTCGACAAGGTGCCGGCGCAGTGAGGTATTACTGGCAAGCTGGACGCCAGGCACCCCCCTCTGGCCTGCCGGCTCCAGCCCTTCGCTGTCGCTCCGGGCGTTCGTCGTTCGGAAAGCCAAGCAGTTGGCTTTCCGTCCGCTGCGCGGACCTCTCCTCACCCCCCTCAAGGGGCAGGGTAATCGCATATGGCGCTCCCCCACTCCGTCTCGGCTTCGCCGAGCCACCTCTCCCCCACGTTCGTGGGGGAGAGGAAACGCCAACCGCGAAGGGTCGCGGCCTTGAGAAGCTTGGGTTCCTCTCCCCCATGAACATGGGGGAGAGGTGGCCGCGCAGCGGCCAGAGTGGGGGGCTGGCGCCGCCATATGCGATTGCCCTG
>NZ_JBZEGV010000046.1:0-29669 GCF_058312955.1 Mesorhizobium sp. LEGMi-168a | reverse complement strand
CGATACCGGCCGATTATGGACCTATGTGCGCGATTATGTGCACCTCGTGATTATGCGCAGATTGCTGAGGCAGGAGGCTTTAACCGTCGGATTCTCGGACGACTTCCGGCTGGCGAACTGCGCATAACTTCAGAGACTCATCAGGAACTGCATGAGCTGGTCCGGCGGACGATATCGACCTTGACTAGACGTCATGGGCTGCAGTCGGTTGAGTGTACGTTCCTTCATCGCGAGATCTGCTTGAAGGTACATATGCGTCGTCGCGGAACTCTCATGACCGAGCCACAGAGCGATGACGCTGATATCGACGCCGGACTGCAGGAGATGCATCGCCGTGGTGTGGCGGATGGTGTGAGGCGAAATCGAGCGGCTCGCGAGTTGCGGGTAACGTTCCGCCGCAGCCGATACCGCAAGTTCAAAGCGCTGGGTGACGTTTGAACGCACCATGCGCCCTCCGCTTCGGTTCGGAAACAGGAAGTCCTCCTCGCTTGTGAAAGCCAGCCGACGTTTCCAGTTACGGATCAAGCTGACTGTCGTACGCCAAAGCGGCACGCTACGGTCTTTACGTCCCTTACCATGCAAGTGTGCAACCGCCGCGCCATCGACGATAACCTCGCCGACGCGCAGGCCGATGGCTTCGGACACACGGGCGCCAGTGTTGTACATCAGGCTGAACAGCGTGCGGTCCCGTTCACCTGCCCAGGTCCGCGCATCCGGCGCGTCAAGAATCGCCTGCATCTCCTCGCGCGAGAGAAATCCCAGGACCGGCCGGTCGAACCGTTTCATCGGAATGGCCAGTGCCTGTTGGATGACGATGAGCGCAGTCAGGTCGTAATGGGCAGCATACTTCAGAAAGGAGCGAAGTGCCGCCAAGCGGGCATTGCGCGTGCGCGCACCGTTGCTCCGTTCCTTCTCCAGATGGTCGAGGAAGTCCAGGATCAATTGCGCATCAAGATCTGCCAAGATCAGCCGGGTGGGCGCCTTGCCAATCTTCGCTTCGGCGAAGCCAAGCAACAATCGAAAAGTGTCCCGGTAGGCTGCGATGGTGCGAGGGCTGACAGCTCGCTGGTTGCCCAGATGTT
The DNA here is from genome assembly GCF_058312955.1 of Mesorhizobium sp. LEGMi-168a. Classification (NCBI taxonomy): domain Bacteria; kingdom Pseudomonadati; phylum Pseudomonadota; class Alphaproteobacteria; order Hyphomicrobiales; family Phyllobacteriaceae; genus Mesorhizobium; species Mesorhizobium sp. LEGMi-168a. The sequence continues at coordinate 28,587 of NZ_JBZEGV010000046.1, read as the reverse complement.
CGACAAAGAAGCGTTGAAGCAGGATGGGGAAGGACGGTGTCGGGTTGAGATCAGACACGATAATCTCCTCCGACATTTGCTGCGAAAAGCTCGAAACGCCTGCCAGAGACCGCCATGAGTTCTGGGACGGCGGTCAGATACCAATAGGTATCGGAGATTTTGGCGTGGCCGACGTAGGTCGAGAGCGCTGCCATCCTATTGTCGATATCGGCGCCATGTTCGTGCCAAAGCTGAACGCGGCGGCAAATAAAGGTGTGGCGCAGGTCATGGATGCGCACTTCACGATGGCCGCCCCGCGGAACCCAACCGAGTTTGGTACGAAGCTTCTGGAAAATCTTATTGATCCTCCGCTCCGCGATGAATCCGCCCTCTGAGGAAAGGAACAGCGGCGAATCCTTGGATAGAGCGCCATGACGCGCACGAACCTCGAGATAGCGCCGCAACGCGGCTACGACGGTGGCATGCATAGGCACATGCCTGGACTTACGGAACTTGGTATTACGAATCGTAAGGACCGCGCTGTCGAGATTGATATCGCCGTAGCGCAGCTGGAGTGCTTCCGAGCGTCGTAGCCCCGTAGCCGCGATCAGTCCGAAGATCGTTGCGTATGTCGCTGGTCGCAAACCGCCCTTGGGAGTCAGCCGCGAAGCGGCAGCCACGAGATCGCATATCTCCTGCTCTGAATAGATATGCGGCGTGAGGCGTCGATGTGCACGACCAAAGATCGCGGTCTCAGGGAACTCAGTGTCGGGATCAACCCGCGTCAGATACCTCGCGAACGGGCGAAGGACCTCGAGGCGCCGGGCCCAGGAGAGCGGGGTAGCTTTTTTGGCCTGACCTTGCACCCAGTTCAGAACGACACCGTTGGTGAGTGGGCCGCGATGACCGTGTTGGTCTGCGAACAGGGCGAAAGCGGTAATGTAATGGCCCTCCATCCTGAGCTTAAAACCAAGGGCGCGGCGCTCGGATAAATAGTCCTCGGCCAACGAGAGCATCGTGCGTGCGTTGATCATTGTGCGCTCCCCGGCCAAGGCAGAGCCACAGCAGATAGATTGTTCAGATCAACCTTTGCATAGATGGCGGACGTGTCGACGCTTCGATGCCGCAAGATGTCCGCAATCTCCTTCATCGGCGCGCCGGCGCGTAGAAGTCGGCTGGCAGCGCTGTGGCGGAGAATGTGGACCCCGGTTCGCGTCCATCCACATCTTCGGTAGCCGGCCAATACTGCGCGTACGACGCTCTTGGTTGTGATCGGTTTGTCGTAGGGTGCGACGTGACGAACAAATACGGCTCGGTTCGCCGTCGTAGGACGCTCCTCACGCAGATAGGCCGCAATCGCCGCTCCTGTTGAGACTGGCAGGGGCAGAGTATCAGCCCGTCGACTCTTGGTGCCGACAAGGTTGATTGTACCATTGGACCAGTTGATGTCGTTAAGTTGCAACTTGACGACTTCGCCGGATCGCAGGCCGAGATCGATTAGGCACCGCACCATCGCATAAGCTCGCAGGCGCGACGGAAACGACTGATCAAACGAACTCAGCAGTTGGTCGATCTCGGCGTCGGTCAGAACCTCCGGTAATGACGCCAACCGCCAGCGCGCGACTCGGGGAATTGCGGCCTTCAGTTCGCTCACCCGATCGCCGGATATACTGCGAAAGCGGAGATAGCAGGCAATGGTGGCGCCGATCGCGGCGATGGCTGCGGAGCCTCGCCCCTGCTCGCCGAGGATGAAGTGACGGACGGTCGTGGCTTTGACTGTCGCCATCGAAATGGGCTGCTCGCCGACATGTTCGACAAGAAACTCCTCAACCACTTTGCAGCGCCGCCGACGGGTCCTGTCTGCCAAACCCCAGACGTCGCGCATGTGGATATCGAAACGCGTCAACTCCTGTTCGATAGCGGAGTTCCGAGCCGGATACTGCGGCACCACGCCGCCAGCTTTGAGTACCTCCAGAAGTTGGCCAAGTGCCGCCTGCAGGTCATGACGAATACGGCGGACCGGATCGTGGCAGACGCATGCCGGCAAGTGTTCCGAGAGAAAGCGAATGACGGCGACTTGACCGATCGCTTCCAGGCGGTAGCCCTCCTGTGTCAGCCAATGGGCGAAGTGCGCGATGCAGCACATGTAGGCGCGCTGGGTGCCCGGAGCATATCGCCTTCGTTGCAAATGCTCCCCGTATTGCGAAACGTAAGGCTGAAGAATACTTCCTTCCAGCCAAGCGCGCGGCCGTGGCTGTATGACGATCATCTTTTGCATACTGATCCTATTGAGCTGATTACGCTCGATAGGAGACACAAGAATTATGCGCAGTTCGCCAGCCGGAAGTCGTCCGAGAATCCGACGGTTAAAGCCTCCTGCCTCAGCAATCTGCGCATAATCACGAGGTGCACATAATCGCGGTTATGGAGATCTCTACATAACCGCGATGACCGACCGTTCGGCGGCGCCGATCCGCCGGCGGCGGTGTTCTATTATTCCCGCGATCGCCGAGGGGAACATCCCGCGGCGCATCTCGCCGGCTGGAGCGGCATTCTGCAGGCCGATGCCTTTGGCGGTTATGGCGATCTCTATGCGGCGGATCGTCAGCCGGCGCCTGTTCTGGAAGCCAGCTGCTGGGCCCACAGCCGGCGCAAAGTGTTCGAGCTGGCCGATATCGAAGCGGCGGCGCACAAGAAGGCGCGCGGCGACAAGCCCAACCTGGTCTATCCGCTCGCGGTTGAAGCCGTGCAGCGCATCGATGCCCTGTTCGATATCGAGCGCGAGATCAATGGCCTGTCGCCGGCCCAACGCCACGCCGTACGCCAAGAGCGGAGCATGCCACTGGTCACCGAACTCGAGCGCTGGATGATCGAGACGCGCGACAAGCTCTCGCGCGGACACGATCTGAGCAAGGCCTTCAACTACATGCTGCGTCGCTGGGCATCCTTCATCCGGTTCCTCGACGATGGGCGCATTTGCCTATCGAACAATGCGGCCGAGCGAGCCCTGCGCGGTATCGCTCTTGGCAGAAAGTCCTGGCTGTTCTGCGGTTCCGATCGCGGCGGACAGCGCGCTGCCGTTCTCTACAGCCTGATCGTCAGCGCCAAGATGAACGATATCGACCCGCAATCCTGGCTCGCCGACGTCCTTGCCCGACTGCCCGCCTATCCGGCCCATCGGATCGATGATTTGCTGCCGTGGAATTGGAGATCCGCAAAACTGCGGATCCAACCAGCGGCGGCCTGATCATGCAGCGCAATAAGGTGCATCACGTCCACACCGTCGACCGTGTCGCCAGGGACCTCGGCGTCAGCGAAGCGCTCATCCAGGACCTGACCCTCGGTCTCGAGCCCGAGGACGGCGTCATCTGGGTCTACGGAGCCAACGATGACGACGGGATCTTGGCCTTCACCGATGAAGGCATCGAGGAGGTCGAACTCCTCCTTGAAGAATATCATCGCGTCTCCGCATCGAAAGCTTGACCTCAGCACCGCGATGCTCATGGCCGCCGGATACGCACGCCTGCGGTCTTCACCGGATGAGTACGCTGATTTTGCCCGAGCTTTCGATTGTCCGAATTCTCCTGCAGCCTGACAGGGTCGTGGTTGCTGCTCGGCCGAAGGCGATGGAGTCGTGCTGTCCATGTTGCGGTCGGCGAACCCGCCATGTCCATAGTCACTACATGCGTGGTTGACAGATCGTACCCATCCGCGGAGACAGCAGAAATGCGTATCCGCGGCAATGAGCACCTGAGCACGACGGTGCTGAGGTCAAGCTTTCGATGGTGAGACGCGATGATATTCTTCGAGGAGGAGTTCGATCTCCTCGATACCTTCATGCACCCGTTTTGAGCGGAGGTGCCGCGCGTCACGGAAATTGCCCCCTCGGCGCCACGAGGGATTGCCCCTCCGTGAATAGCTGAGGAGAGAGCAAATGAACGAACCGAATCACGGAAGCCCGTCGTGGAGTGATCCACGGGGGCAGGTGATTAAGACGCCGGACGATGTGGCGGAGATGTTGCACCTGAAGGCGTGCGAGTGGGGGCTGAAGCGGATCGCTCGGCAGCTGGGCTGCAGCCATCACAGGGTGAAGGTCTACGTGGCGGCGGACGGCGTGAAGCCATTCAAGTCGCCGGAGCGGCCGAAACGGCTCGACGGCCTTGAGGGTTGGCTGCGCGAGCGGTTCATTCGGCATCGCGGCAATGCGGATGTGGTGCGCTAGGACCTGCTGGCCGAGAAGGGCGTGGCGGGTCAGCCGGCGAACATTGCAACGCGCCGTGCAGCCCTATCGTCAGGCGCTGAGGGCCGAGGCGCTGGCGACAACGCGGTTCGAGACGCCACCGCGGCGACAACCGCAGATCGATTTCGGCGAGCGTCTGGTCGAGATCGGCGGCGCGAAGATCAAGGCATTCGTGTTCGTGGCGACGCTCGGGCATTCGCGACGGCTGCATGTGCGTGCGTTCCGGGCCGAGAAGCAGAGCATTGGTTCGCCGGGATCGAGAGCGCGTTCACGACCTTCGGCGGAGTGCCGGAGGAAATTCTGATGGTCAATCCGCGCGCGCTTGTCGTGCGCCACGACGCGGCGAGCCCGTCGGTTGTGTTCAACGACAAGCTCATCGCGCGAAGCATTGGGGCTTCCGTCTTCGCGCCTGCGCACCGTATCGGGCGCGCACGAAGGGCAAGACCGAGAACGGCGTTGGCTATGTGAAGAAGAACGCAATCGCGGGTCATTCCTTCACGAACTGGGAGGCATTCGAGGCGCATCTCGCCAAGTGGGAACGCGGGGTGGCGAACGCGCGCATCCACGGCACGACCGGCGAGGCGCCGATGGGCCCGCTTCGAGCGCGACGAGGCGCACCGTTTGAAACCGCTCATCGGGCGACCGTCGTTCGGATTGTTGCGCGAACTGAGCCGCATCGTCTACAACGATTGCGCCGTCGAGGTCGATACCAATAGCTACTCGGTGCTGTGGCGGTTGATCGGCGAGCGCGTGGCAGTAACGGTCGCGGCTGGCGAGGTGCGCATCCGTCAAGGCTGCGCGAGGTTGCGGTCCACAGGCAATCGCAGGGTTGCCGCATGCGGATCGTCGATTCCGCCCACCTCGACGGGGTTGCGGGTTGCAATGGCGCTGTCTGCCAAGCGAAGGCATCGGCGGTGCCGGCGTCGTCTGCGCCGCCCTCGTTGTTGCGTCCCCTTGCCGAATACGAAGCAGCGATCGCAGGGGGCTTTTGATGGCGCGCGCAAACAAAGCAACCGAAGCACCGATCGATCCGCTCGACGCCATGCTGGCGCGATCGCAGCTCTTCGGCATCCCCGACCAGCTCGACAGCCTGCTCGACGAGGCAGCGCGCGCGAACCTATCGACGCGCGAGACGCTGATCCTGCTGCGCGAGCGTGAGATCGCGCGCTAGGATCACCGCCGCATCGAGATGGTGCTGAAGCTCCCACACTTCCCGGTCGTGAAGGAGCTTGCGGGCTTCGACTTCGAGCACAGCCGTCGATCGATCCCAAGCAGATCCGCGACCTGGCCGCGTCTCGCGCTGGATCGCCAACGGCAAGAACGTGTTGCTGCTCGGCCCGCCGGGCGTCGGCAAGACGCGCTTGGCGATCGCGCTCGGGCGTGAGGCGATCCTGGCCGGATATACAGCGGAGTTCACAACGGCGACTGGTCGCTGGCCACGCTAAGGCGCACGGCGATCGGCGCCTGGACGAGAAACTGCTGGCGCTGTCGAAACCAAAGCTGCTGATCGTCGACGAGTTCGGCTACCTGCCGCTGGAGCCCGACGCGGCGCACCTGTTCTTCCAGCTGGTCAGCCGGCGCTATGAAACCGGCGCCATGCTGATCACGTCGAACCGCAGCGTTGCCGAATGGGGCACGTGTTCGCCGATCCGGTGGCCGCGACCGCGATCCTCGACCGGCTCTTGCACCACAGCCACATGCTGACCATCCGCGGCGACTGCTACCGGCTCCGCGCCAAGCGAAATCGCGGCCTCATCAGGCCGCACGCCGGTGACAGGCCTCCGGTCGGCTCCGCCTCCCTCCGACCCGTCACCGTGGAACCAACCTTCAATCGACATCATGAACACCAAGGTGGGGGCAGTTCTACATGACGCAAAGGGGCAGTTCTGGATTGCGTTTGACAGCGGAGGGGGACGCAGTGTTCGCGAGTCTTGGCGACATATTTGTTTCAGCAGCGCCTGCAGGCCGTCGGCGCTCAGCTTGCCGCCGTGCGCGAGGAAAGAGAGCCCTTGCGCCCCGCTTCCTGGACTCGTTGAGCCGGGTCCGAAGGGCTTGCTGTACAACCTCGGTGAGTCGCGTACTTCGCTCCTTGCGGCCCGGGCGCTATGGGCCGACTCCTCGAATGACGCATATCTGAAGAAAGACCGAACGGCCGTGAGGCGGAGGTAATACCAGATCCTCACTGAGGCGGATCGCAATGTCTCGACGTCCTCCAGGAATGCGCCGATGAAAGGCGCGTCCAAATCCTGCAGTATCAACTGCGACGGAGACCTGCCAAGGCGTGTCTGCTCGAACGCAAACAGGCTCCTGCCCTTCGCTGGCAAGGGGCCGCGACGATGCGGTCGAATCCCCCGACGACCCGATAATATGCTCCGGTTACATCCGCCTTGATTAACTCTTTGAAACAAATGAGGGGTGGGACGCGACCCCTTTAATATTCGCCTGCTACCCAAGACTGCCTCTTTTTTGTTGGCCGAGCAAAGAAAGACGACCTATCGGACTCTTCCTGATGCCACCAGGAGCTATTGTGCCGATTCTCGAGCGACGGCGCAGGCAATCTCTAGCGCATCTAGCGGCATTGGCACCAACTCCGTCAGATCTGTTGCATGCGTTTCAAGGAATCCTGCCGCCGCCGCGGACGAAATGGACATCAGCATCGGCGGCTGGAAGGCGAACAACGACAAGGCAGAAAGCCGGGCGCGCTCCTCCTCAAAACTGCTAGGCTCATAGGTGACAGCCATCCTCTTTGCGAGATCCGGGACCGAGAATGGGGTAGTTCCCGAAAGCTCGTAGCACCGGCCGGCATGGGCAACAGGATCGCAGAGCACAGCAAGCGCCGCTTGGGCTAGATCCGCCCTTGCGACGGCCGAAATCCGACCCTCGCCAAAAGGCGTGGCAATCAGCCCGCCGCGCGGCGCAGCGAGAGCGCCGATCAGCTCTGCATAGAGACCGTTGCGAAGGATGGTCCAGGCCATGCCGCTCGCCCGAAGCTCGCGCTCGGTCCAGCGATGGGCCAGGGCAAAGCCGAGATGATCACTAGCATGGGTGAGGCTAGTATAGACAACGCGCGCCACCCCCTGAGCGCGGGCAGCAGCCAGAACGGCACCATGTCGTCGCATCACGCAATCATCTTCGGCAGAGCCTGCCGAAGTCAACAACATGGTCTTGACTCCGGTGAAGTCGAGAGATTCAGGTCTGTCGAAGTCCATTTGCCGATCAGCGCTGGCCGCTCTGCTGCCGGTGAGAACGGCAATGCCTTGCTGCCGTGCCCGTGTCACGATCTGCGATGCCAACTGGCCCGAGGCTCCGGTAATGAGGATCATGGTCTCTTCCTTTCGTGGATGTGTGTCACTTAACTAGGGCGCCGTGTCCACTTCACACGGGGTTCCGAAATGCGCCATGGATCTTCACCCTGCCACCTTTCTGGCTACCTGCGGGTCTTCTGAACATGAGAATTGCGGATGGCGCTTGTTCCTCGACTGTCTCGGTGAGCGGTGACGCTCATGATGCTGGCCGAGTTATCAGTCGGTCATCGTCGCTGTCGTCAACTGGAATGGGACTTAACGGAATCTTGCAAGCGAATGACGACCCTGATGCTTCGGCGGCCTGCCGCGACTCGTTGAACATGTTGAGTTCAATTCTGAATCCCTTAACCGACGCGCTAGAAAAAAGGTCATGGAACAGCGGGAGGTCGCCTGCGCCTTGGCTTTTCAAGCAACAGTAGTCGGTAACCAAAATCGCCAAGTGCCTAAAGCCTGGATCGTGTCCCGGTAGGTGGTGTAGCTGACGGCTCGGTCGCCGTGCTCCCCGGGAGAAGGCCGGGAAGGTCAACGCGCCACTGCCGGCAGGCTGACGAAGGGATCATCGCTCAACGGGGCGATGGTTTCCAGCGTCATGTATCTGGCGCGCTGGACGGCCCATTCGTCGTTCTGTTCGAGCAGCAGCGCACCGACAAGGCGCACGATGGCCTCGTCGTTGGGGAAAATGCCGACGACGTCGGTCCTGCGCTTGATCTCGCCGTTGATGCGCTCGATCGGGTTGATCGAGTGCAGCTTGGCACGATGCTCCTTGGGGAAGGTCATGTAGGCGAGCACGTCGTGCTCGGCCTCGTCCATGATGGTGGCGAGTTTGGGAACCTTGGGCCGGATCTGATCAGCGACGGCGCGCCATTGGGCACTGGCGGCCTCCGCTGTCTCCTGGGCGAAGGCTGTGGCGATGAAGGCGGCAACAACACGGCGACCGCTCTTGCCGGCATGCGCCAGCGCGTTCCTGATGAAGTGAACCCGGCAGCGTTGCCAGGTCGCGTTGAGCACCTTGCTGATGGCCGCCTTGATGCCCTCGTGCGCATCCGAAACGACCAGCTTGACGCCGCGCAGGCCGCGCCGCGTCAGCTTGCGCAGGAACTCCGTCCAGATCGGCTCGGCTTCGGAGGTGCCGACCTCCATGCCCAGCACCTCGCGGCGGCCGTCTGCGTTGACGCCCACTGCGATGATGACGGCTACCGAGACGATGCGCCCGCCGCGGCGCACCTTCAGGTAGGTGGCGTCGATCCAGATGTAGGGCCAGTCGCCTTCGATCGGTCGCTCGAGAAAGGCCTTCACCTTGCCGTCGATCTCCTCGCACAATCGGCTGACCTGGCTCTTCGAGATGCCGCCCCCACCCATCGCCTTGACAAGATCGTCGACCGAGCGCGTCGAGATGCCTTGGACATAAGCCTCCTGGATCACTGCGGTGAGCGCCTTCTCGGCCATCCGCCGCGGCTCCAGGAAGCTCGGGAAGTAGGAGCCTTTCCTTTAGCTTGGGGATGCGCAGCTCAACCGTACCGGCTCGCGTCTCCCAGTCCCGGTCGCGATAGCCGTTGCGCTGCACCAGCCGCAGCGGGTTCTTCTCGCCATAGCCGGCGCCGGTGGTGGCTCCCACCTCCATCTCCATCAGACGCTCGGCGGCAAAGCCGATCATCTCGCGCAACAGATCGGCATCGGAGCTCTTCTCCACGAGCGTGCGCAGGTTCCTCATGTCGTCGGTCATCGATCGTTCCTTCGAATCAAGGTTGGCTCAGCAACCCGACCCTACCGGGGAACATCGATGACCGCCCCTGAAGCCGCTCGCTCGCTACAGCGCTGTTGAGGGCGCGCGATCGAGCGGCTTCGCTGCCGCCGAGCTACACCACTCCTGGAGACACGACCAAAGCCTGGGCTTCGCAAGTTTAACTCGATACTCCTCATCTAAGATGGCGGGCAAGGGGATCTTCTTGGTGCGTGCACCGTCGACTGAGATCATTCGCCACTAACGAAACTGGAATCGTCGCTGGTCAACCAAAGCACCAAGGCGTTGGGCAGATTTGACGTATAGAAGACCAACTCATGTTGGACGTTATTAAATCATGATGAGTGCTATGCCAACAGAATCCGATTTTAGTATTACTGTATAACGGTATGTTTTTAGTGTATATGATACGTGCATCATTTCACTTAAAGTCGTTAACGTAACCGGAATAGTTACCATCATTGTCACGATAATATTACAGTAAAACTTATTTAATGAATTTATTAAGCCGTTTCATGTTTTCTGTAACTAAGAAGCCATTGACGCGGCTTCAATTGAGAAGACCTTTTGCGATGCGGGCAACCTGCTACCAAGTTCGGTCTCTCGCGCACTCGCCCGCACCCTTCGATGATCTGCGCCTTCACGACCCTGAGCATGCGCAGACATAGCCGCGCGTCAGCAGGTATCCTGACGTCGTTCTCGTCGTTGACGACCACGAGCAGTTGTTCGATCCCATTCCGCCCGATACGCGCCACGATCCCGAACTCGGATATGTGCGCTCGCAACGCGTTCGATATCTGCGTGCGCTGGCGGTTGAGCATCAACCGGACCCGGTGGCGTCATCGGTGTTTTTACGCAACAGGGTTTGGCATCGACAATCAGACCTTTACCGGAAAGCGCTTGACCACCGCTCTCCACCGGCCGCTCGGTACAGCGCTATTGAGGGCGCTCGCTAGCGGCTTTCTCGGGCTAACCGTTCCCAGAGACACGATCTTGTCCCAAGCTGGACAAAAGATGTCGGAAACCCGACGAAACAGCTTGGTATGCCGCCCTTTCGGAACTGGGCACGAATAGTGCGATTAGAGGTGCTCATGGAAACCGGCACGCAACTTGCTTGAGCATTAGAAATGACTGCGATTCCGTCTACAGAGCCGATTGGGATGACCGCTTTCGGACTGGCGGTCATCCATACTCTGTGAGCAGAAGAACGAAATGGCTACCCGGTCGCTGCTGGTCGATCAAAGTGTTCAATGACCCATCGATGTTATGATCTCCGATTCTTTGATGCTCTCGAGGTATTCGAGGCATCAGCTCGCCATCTTTCCTTCGACCGTGCAGCTTCCGAGCTGAACGTGACATCGGGAGAGATCGGTCGGCAGATCAAAATCATCGAGGAGGAGCTTGGTACTCCGCTGTTTGTGAGGGCAACATCCGGCAGGGTGCTTACCAGCGCTGGGAAAGATCTCTACACCGAGTTGGCAAGCATCTTTTCCAGGGCGTCCGATGCCATCACGGCCATTAAGCGCTGCGATCGTTCTCGGATATCTCGATCAGCTCTGCCGATGCGTTGACGTCGATCTGACTGATATCCTTCCGCCGCAATTTATGGCCGCCGTCTAGAACCACAAAGGGGGAAGCCGCTGTGAAAAGCTTGCCCGCGCTGTCAGGATGCTCAAGCGCGTCGGAGTTCCCGAGCCGCAAAGCCGGATCAGCGGCTAGACCAAGTCTGGTTAGGCTATATCGGCGTTGGCCAAGCACCAGCCGATATCCAAGCTTCCAGCTTGGAACGACAGCAGTGTCTCACGTGCCGAATAGAAGACCACGATGGCTACGGCGGTCTTATCCTCTTCGAGACACTCGAGGGGCGGTATGCGCCACGGTACCGGATTGACTTCTTCAGTCCGATTCTGTCGGCCCCATTCTTCCAGAACCAAGTATTCGTTGCAGCCACAGCGGGACTTACGACAAAAACTTGCAGACCCACAAGGTTATGTCCTTATCTTGCCACTCTCCATAGGCAAGTGCGCCAAGGTGGAGACCTTCACCCCGATCTATACAAGAGAGAAGCTTAGCCAATTCGCAGGACGGCTTGCGCCATCGGCCATCTGCTTGCGCCCGCATGGAGCTGTGATGCAGCTACGCCGGATACCTCGCGACCTCGGTCACGACCCGCCGCAATCGCCAGATCGACCACCGGGCGCTCCTCGGCGCAACTCCACGGCCTCTGTTGCCGCCCGGGCACAAATTGCAAGATATTCGGCCGCCTGCGGCGCCGCTGAGCAAGGCGGCCAGATTGTCCCCTGCATGTTCCGATGTCATGGCGCGAAAGCTCCATGTTCGTCGGCCTGGTAGTGTGCTGAGAGTTTTGCAAATTCGCTGAGAGAGGGGCGGTCATGGCAGGCTGGTGATGCTCAACGTCACCGATTCCCTGCAAGGAACGCCACCATGACCAAGACAGAAGGTAAGTCCGCCAGCGCCGCCTTCAAAGACATTCTGCTTCAGTGCCCGGATGGGTTGCGCGAAGTTGTCCGCGCAGTGCTGCAGGAAGTGCTCGAGGCGGAGATGGACGAGGCTGTCGGGGCAGCGAAGGGCGAACGCACGCCCGAGCGCCTGGGCTACCGCTCCGGCTATTACGGGCGCACGCTGATCACCCAGGTCGGCAAGCTGGACCTGCGCGTTCCGCAGGATCGGCAAGGGCACTTCTCCACCGAGTTGTTCGAGCGCTACCAGCGCTCCGAGCGGGCCTTGGTGGCGACACTGGCGGAGATGTATGTGCAGGGCGTGTCGACCAGGAAGATCAAGGCCATCACCGAGGAACTTTGCGGCCATGCCTTCTCGGCCTCGGCAATCTCGGCCATCAACAAGCGGTTGGACGAGAGCCTGAAGGCCTTTGCCGAGCGCCCGCTTCATGAGCCCTTTGCCTACCTCATCCTCGACGCTCGCTATGAGAAGGTGCGCGAGGCCAGCGTGGTGATGATGAGCCAGGCGGTGCTGATCGCGGTCGGCATTGACCGGGACGGCAGGCGCCAGATCCTGGCCGTCGATATGGCCGGCCGCGAAATCCGCTCGGCCTGGAAGGACTTCCTGCTTGCGCTGAAGGGCCGCGGCCTCAAGGGTGTCGAGTTGGTCGTCTCCGACGACCGCCGGTCTTGTCGCCGCGATCGGCGAAGTTGTCCCGGAAGCGGCCTGGCAGCGCTGCTACGTGCACTTCCTCAGGAACGCCCTCGATCACCTGCCGCGCAAGCACGGCGATGTCTGCCTGCAGGAGCTGCGCTGGCTCTACGACCGGCGCGACCTGGCCGAGGCCAAGGCCGACCTCGGCGCATGGCTTGCCAAATGGGAGCCCCGCTATCCCCGGCTGACGGCCTGGGTCGAGGAGAATATCGAGCAGACGCTCACCTTCTTCCGGCTGCCGCGCCAGCACCACAAGCACCTCAAGAGCACCAACATGCTGGAGCGCCTCAACGAGGAGATCAGGCGCCGCACCTATGTCGTGCGCATCTTCCCCAACGCCGAGAGCTGCCTGCGCCTCGTCAGGGCGCTGGCCGTCGAAACCCACGAAAATTGGATGGAGGCCAACCACTACATCAACATGGACGACCTGCGCGAGCACAAGAAGCTCGCCCTACGCTAAGCCGCATGACCAGCCATCCTGGCCGCCCCATTTTGCTGAACCTGACGCACAGAACCGAAATACTTCAGCATGTCGTCGACTAATCCAGTGGTCGATAAAACCATTTTCAACCGTTGCTGCATAACAACAGATCGGTTTCAGCAAAGGGGGGTGTCTGACGGGTGTTGGCCACCACGCTTTCTGGCAGGAAACCGAACTCTCATCCTTGTATGATTTCAATTTGTTAAAATACACGCTGACCCGAGGCCCGGTCCTGGCAAAGATTGCACAGAATTTCGACCTGTTCGCTCATCGCGAACATCGGCCGCGGCCCAGAACACCCGCGCGGCAGAGCGGAGCGATGGCGTTGGCCTGCTGGTGCGACTGCGGAAGGGGCACCGTCCGGGTCAGCCCCGGCAGGCCGTCGGATTGCAGCCGTACACCTGGCGAAAACATTTGGAAAAATGCGAGGCGGACGCGAAGCCGCAGGCGATCGCAACGTCAACGATCGGCAGATCAGTCTGCTGAACCAGACGCTTCGCGCGGGCAAGTCTCAAGGTCATGTAGTAGCGCATGGGAGAGGACGAAACGCAGCGCTCGAAAAGCCGCTCAATCTGACGTCGTGAACGTCCGACGCATGTGGCAATGTCGCGAAGCGGAAGCGGATCCTCAACATGCTCTTCCATGATGCGAATGATATCGGCAAGCGCTTTTGAGGTCACCATTTCGCTGCCGGTGATTGTCCATTGCCTGTCGGACGCCGAGCGCCAGTGGCCGGCCGTCGTATGTCTGCAGACAGCCAGTGCGACCTCTTTGCCGAGATGCTCGCTGATGAGCTCCATTACCAGATCAAACGAGGCAAACTCGCCAGCGCAAGTGGCCAGTTGCGAATCGCGCACAAATAGCCGGTCAGTCACCAGGAGGCGCGCGAACGTCTCGGCAAGCGCCGCCCGCTTGTGCCAATGAATTGTGCAGGCGCTGTTATCAAGCACCCCGCAATCTGCCAGCAGCCATGTGGCGGTACCCAGCGCCGCAAGCGGAATGCCAAATCGCTTGCAGAGGCGAAGAATCCTGCTCAAGGAACTCGACGCCTGCTTTTCGACACGCTCACCAGCGCAGACGATGACCATGCTCGGTCCCTTGCAGGCCTGGATGCTCTCCGCGATTCCAGCAAAGTCGCCGGTGACCGCGAGGCTGAACCCACTGGCGCATTCAACCGGCTTGCCGTCAGGACTGACGATCGTCCATTCGAAAAACCGTCGCTGAGCAACCGAATTTGCCAGGCGCAGCGGTTCCACGAAGGAAGACAGGCTCAGCTGGGAAAACCCCGGAAGCGCAAGAATGATCACATGGTATGCTTCGTCGCGACTGTCGACCTGCGGCCGGCCGGCGTTCCATCCCACGATGCGCGAACGGTCTCCCGCTGAAAATGGCGCATTCATTAAGGTCACGGATCCTTCTTGATGATGGTCAAAAGCAAGACATTGGCGCAGTACAGGGCTGCAACGCACCTCAAGCCCTATTATGTCTGCGCTTCATGAAATCCTTGGCGGTCTCGACAGCCACGGCCGCATCGCGGCAATAGGCATCGGCCCCGACGGCCTTGCCGAATTCCTCGTTAAGCGGCGCGCCGCCGACCAGCACGACGTAGTCGTCGCGGATGCCCTTTTCCTTCATCGTGTCGATGACGACCTTCATGTAGGGCATGGTGGTGGTGAGCAGGGCCGACATGCCGATGATGTCGGGCTGATGCTCTTCGAGAGCAGCCATATATTTTTCGACCGGATTGTTGATGCCGAGGTCGATAACGTCGAAGCCGGCACCTTCCATCATCATGCCGACGAGGTTCTTGCCGATGTCGTGGATGTCGCCTTTGACGGTGCCGATCACCATCTTGCCCTGCTTGGGCGCGCCGGTGGCGGCCAGCAGCGGGCGCAGAATGGCCATGCCGGCCTTCATGGCATTGGCCGAGAGCAGCACTTCCGGCACGAACAGGATGCCGTCGCGAAAATCCTCGCCGACGATGCGCATGCCTTCGACCAGCGCCTCCGTCAGCACGGTGTAGGGCTGCCAGCCGCGCTCGAGAAGGATCCGGGTGCCTTCCTCAATCTCTTCCTTCAGCCCATCATAAAGGTCGTCGTGCATCTGCTGCACAAGTTCCTCGTCGGAAAGCTCGGAAAGGATGATCTCTTCATCAGCCATTTTGGTTTTGCCTCATTCTCTGTCAAAGGAAGGTCGGCACCCCATGCTTGATGGGGCGCCGACCAGGCTTCCGGTGAAGCCTTGGGAGTTGATTGAGCTGTCAGCCACACTTCCTTAAGACACATCCAGAAGGGATAAATGCCGAAGCTCCGTTTATCTCGTTCGGCAGCGAAGATGTTACCATCGGCGGCATCAAACGTCGGTCGTCCTTCACAGCTGTCCTCCTGGCCTGGCAATGAGTTTTATTTGTCTGACCAGGATCCGATCTGCTGAGTGATCAAAGCCGCGCCTCGACCGAAGTTCCCTCGATCCCCGCAATTGAAACCATTGAAGTCGATCGGCCCGATGCTTATAGAGAACGGAGCGAGACGCAATTTACTTTTTGTCGGGACCGGTATAACAATTTCTCATGTCCAAGGACTATCGCAGGCTTCCCTTGAGCGCCCTTCGGGCATTTGAAGCGGCGGCCCGGCATCTAAGCTTCACCAAGGCAGCCAATGAGCTTTCCGTCACCCAGGCGGCCGTGAGCCGCCACATTCTGACGCTGGAGGACCACCTCCAGATCCAGCTCTTCAATCGTGGAAACCAGAAGGTCTCACTGTCTCCGCCCGGCGAGGAATTGTTCGAGGCCGTGACGCTTAGCCTTGGACATATGGCGGCAGCCTTTGACAGCGTGCGCAGAAGGCAGAAAGCCCACCCCTTGATTGTCGGCATGCCGATGTCGTTCGCGACCCTGTTCATGAGCCATCGGATCGGAGACTTCGTCGCCAGCAATCCGAAAGTCGACCTTCACCTGGTCTCGCTCGAACGCAGCCCGGCGCCGGCAACGGACGGTTTCGATGTGTCGGTGGTGATGGGATATCTGCCACGCCCGGGCTTCATCGCGACCGAACTCTTCAGCGAGGAGGTCTTCCCAGTTTGCAGCAAGGCCTATCAGGCACACTCACAAATCCTGACGCCGGGGGATCTCATAAACGAGGTTCTCTTGGCCATGGACGACCAGCATTGGTCCGCCTACCCCTGGTCACCGTTCGATTGGGTGCACTGGCTCGAGCAATTCGGAATCTCTTCCTCTTTTAAGCGCACCATCACCTTCAACAATTATCCAACCATGATGCAGTCGGTAATCAGAGGACATGGCATCGGGCTGGGCTGGCGTCATCTGGTGAGCGACTACCTCAATGAAGGTACCTTGGTGAGGCCTGTGAACGAAAGCTATCTCACTGGCCGAAAGCATCACCTGGTCATTCCCGACGCAGCCATCGGGCGCGAGGACGTCCAGATCTTTCGCGACTGGCTGATCACGCAGGTCGCAGACCTGAAGCCTGTCGTACCCGCATCGTCCGCCGAATTCATTGATGCCAAGCCGCTACTGGGAGAAGAGGCTCCGATTGCGCAAACGGCTCCGTCGCCGCCCGATAACATTTAGTCTACCGCATATAAGTTTTTGTTCGGTTGTCTTGTCGCGCATGCCTAGCTAGCGTGTCCGGAATAACCTAGACAACAGCGTCTCAAAGCTGTGCTGCAGTCGCGATGGGAGAAGCGCAACAATGCAACGAAAGCAACGATTGCTTTAGGCATCCGGCAGCCGAAACTGGTTGCGGCCCATTTCTTTCCTCTTCAGGTGAACTGACGACTTAGCCACTCGTCAACTGGATTTTGGCGATATCCGGAAAGCAATCGATACCCTGTTCTCTGCCGAAAGGAGCTTTCGTGAAGCCCGAAGACATTCTGGATCCCTTCAAGACTTGGCGCGTTCCGTTTGGCCAATGGGTCAACGACGTAGTGGGGTGGATAGTCGAACACTACCGCCCACTATTTCAGAGCTTGAAATGGCCAGTTGACCGACTTCTGGCGGGATTCGACCTCGCGCTCAATGGCATTCCGCCCATCATTACAGTTCTGTGCTTTGGATTGATTGCCTGGCAGATCGCCGGGTGGCGTTTGGCGCTCCAGGTGGCGGGTCTGTTGGTCATCGTCGGGCTTCTCGGCATCTGGGGTGAGACGATGACAACGCTGTCCCTCGTCTTCACCGCCGTTCTATTTTGCACGATTGTCGGTATTCCGTTGGGCGTCATAGCCGCTCGAAGCCATCGGGCGGCTGCGATCTGCCGACCGATCCTCGACACCATGCAGACCATCCCATCGTTCGTCTACCTGGTGCCAGTGGTCATGCTGTTCGGCATTGGCAACGTGCCTGGCGTCATTGTGACGATCATCTTTGCGCTGCCGCCAGTCATCAGGTTGACCACGCTTGGTATTCAGCAGGTTTCCGAAGAAGTGGTCGAGGCTATGCGTGCCTTCGGTGCCACCAACAATCAGCTGTTGTTCAAGGCTCAGCTGCCGTTGGCGCTGCCGAGCATACTGGCCGGTGTCAACCAGACTTTGATGATGTCGCTATCGATGGTCGTTGTTGCTTCCATGATCGCCGTCGGTGGACTCGGGCAGATGGTTTTGCGCGGAATCGGGCGTCTCGATATTGGTCTGGCAGCAACCGGCGGGATCGGCATCGTCATCCTGGCGATCATTCTCGATCGCCTGACGCAGTCCGCGATGTCTCAGGGCAGACGCTTTGCCCACGTAGCGTGGTATAGACGTGGCCCGGTCGCCCTCTTCACCACAATGTTCGTGTCTCCCAGGCAGCTCCAGCGGGGCTCGGACGAGCTGGATATCGGGCGGCAACGGACTTCAAGCTGAAGAACAGGGAGGGATACCGTGATGCTCAGGCCTGATAGTCGGACCGAATCGATCAGACCAACGAACGGATCGCCCGAGCAGGCAGGCAGCTTAGTGCACACTGAACCCTGGTTGGCGGCGATACCTCTCAAATTTGGAGCTTACCATTGAAAGCGCATTCCATCGAATTCAAGGATGTCTGGAAGGTCTTTGGAACGAACTCCAAATTCGACCTTGCCAGTGTCCAACGTGATGACCTTTCAAAGGCCGCGCTCCTCGAAAAGCATGGCTGCGTGGCAGCCGTCGCCGGCGTCTCCTTCAAGGTGGAGGCCGGGGAGATCTTCTGTGTTATGGGTTTGTCCGGAAGCGGAAAATCAACGCTTGTTCGGCATGTGAACCGTTTAATCAAACCCAGTTCCGGACAGATCATTGTCGGCGGCGAAGATATCAACCTGAAGACCGAAACTGAAATGCGCGAGCTCCGCGCCCGCTCAATGGGCATGGTCTTTCAGAATGTGGCGCTTCTCCCACACCGAACAGTCCGCGACAATGTCGCTTTGCCGCTGGAACTGAGGAAGATGAGCCTTCGCCAGCGCTCCGAGATTGCTGAAGAAAAGCTGGAGCTCGTGCAGCTTGCGGGTTGGGGCGATCGTTACCCTGATCAACTTTCCGGTGGCATGAAACAGCGCGTTGGCCTCGCTCGAGCGCTGGCGGCCGATCCTGCCATCTTATTGATGGATGAGCCTTTTTCGGCACTCGACCCGCTCATTCGGCGCGAACTGCAGGACCAATTCAAGGCGCTTTCGACGAAACTGGGAAAGACGACACTGTTCATTACCCATGACCTGGATGAAGCCGTCCGGCTGGGGCACCACATCGGGGTGATGAAAGACGGAAAGATGCTTCAGATTGGCTCTGCCGAGGAGATCCTCGGGAGTCCCAATGACCCCTACGTCGAAAAATTTGTCCAGGGAAGCAGCCGGTTGAAGCTTCTGAAGGCAGAGACGGTGATGGTGCCGCTTGAGGAATTCACAAATGGCGGAGAAGGCAAGCCCTTGGCCGGCGCTCCGCGACTCGGCCTCGATGCCTCGATCAAGGAATTGCTCGGTCTTTCAAATCGACACGGCAACACGCCGCTGGTCGTTGTCGATGAAGGTGGGGTTGATGTGGGCGTGATCACCGCGTCAGCAATTCTGCGCGGTGTCCAAGAACGTCTGTAGCCAACGTCTCTAGCCGTGGTTCGCTTTCTTGAACACCCGCCATTGCTTGCAATTCACTGGATGACCGAAAATGAAAACCGAACGCAAGACCGTCGTCGTCACTGGTGCGGCCGGCGGCATGGGTCAGGCGATCTGCAAGAAGTTTGCATCGAGCGGGTATTTTGTGATCGCCTGCGACACCAATGCGGAGCGCTTGGCAGAGACGATCAGCGAAATCAACAGAAGCGGGGATAATGGCCTGGCAAAGCCCGGTGACCTTAGAAGCAAGGGCTATTGCGAGGATCTCATTGACACCGCCATCAGCCTTACGGGTCGCCTGGACGCCCTTGTCAACAATGCGGGCATCATCACGCGCGGCACAGTCCTCGATACCACCGATGAGGATTGGGAAAGAACCTTCGATATCAATCTCAAAGCGGTGTTCTACACCTGCAGGCGGGCAATAGCCTTCATGAAGGAGAATGGTGGCGGCTCGATCGTCAACATCTCCTCGACCTGGGGCGTCTATCCAGGACCAAGTCACGCAGCTTATTGCGCGAGCAAGGCAGCCGTGGCGATCTTTTCAAAATGCCTCGGACGCGACCATGCGGGCGACGCGATAAGGGTCAATGCCGTCTGCCCCGGCGAGATTGACACCCCCATGCTGCGTTCCGGCTTCATCCATCGTGGGTTCAATCCCGACACAGCGGTCGCGGAACTCAGCAAGTCGAACCCCCTGGGCCGGCTAGGCACTCCTGAGAGTATTGCCGATGCGGTCTACTTTCTCACTTCGGATGCGGCAGATTTCATCGCCGGGACCACGCTGGAAGTCGCCGGGGCTAAGGCCGTCTACTAGGGCGATCCACGCCTCGCGGCCGCTACCGTAACAGTGAAACGTCAAGGTTGCCGCTGAAACGGTCGGCGCCCGACCAGCCTCTTGAATGGTCGTTGTCGGCTGGGCTGCGGCCCAGCTTTCTCAGGCAAGGGGAGGGGTTCGTCGCGCGATCATTTTGACGGATAACATGGGCGTAACTGCGGTCATAACTTCAGTTCATAAGTTACATTATTTTTTATTGCTGGTTGTCTAGAGACCAGCGCCATATATTGTTGCGAACAATCAGGGATAACGGAAATGTCTGCGAGATCTGGCGGCCGAGAGGCTCGGCAAAAATTACGTTCTGACAGGACGGTTACTTCGTTGCCGCCGCTCGAGCGGGGACTGCCTTACATGGATTTGCTCAGCCAGGATGATCTGCTGCGGCTGCACAACATCTCCTTGCAGATATTGGAAGAGATCGGCATCGAATTTCGTGACGACGAGGCGATCCAACTGTGGCGTTCAGCCGGTGCCGACGTATCCGGTCAGCGCGTCAGGATTGATCGTAACCAGCTGCTGGAGCTTGTGGCCAAAGCTCCTGAAACCTTCACCGTGCACGCGCGCAACCCCGCTAAGACAATCAGTCTCGGTGGCCGAAAGAGCATTTTTGTTCCAGCCTACGGCTCGCCAAACGTGCTTGACCTCGAGGGTAAGCGGAGAAACTCCACGATCTCGGATTTCGTGAATTTCGCCAAGCTGGCCTACCAGGCGCCAGCAATGCATATGACCGGCGGCGTTCTTTGCGAGCCGATGGACATCGCCGTTCCAAAGCGCCATCTGCACATGAATTACAGCCTTATACGCTATTCCGACAAGCCATTCATGGGTGCGGTGACCTCGCGCGAGAGAGCAGAGGACACCGTCGCCATGGCCAAGATCGTTTTTGGCGAGGAGTTCGTTCAAAACAACACCGTCATCATCTCGCTTGCCAATTGCAATTCCCCACTCGTGTGGGACGCCACCATGCTCGATGCGGTGAAGGTCTATTCGGCGAACAACCAGGCCATGATTTTTGCGCCGTTCGTCCTTGGCGGCGCCAGCACCGCGGCCAGTACGGTAGCTGCAGTCGCCCAGCTCAATGCGGAGGCGCTTGCCGGTATCGCCTTCGCCCAGCTCGTTCGGCCGGGCGCGCCATGCATTTATGGGCAGTGGCTTGCGACGGTTTCAATGAAAAGCGGCGCGCCGATGGCCGGAACACCCGAGATCTGCCACATGAATATGCTGGTCGGCCAGCTGGCCAGGCACTACAAGCTGCCCTGGCGTTGCAGTGGCAGCAACACAAGTTCGAAGCTGGTCGATGCCCAGGCAGGCTATGAGGCGGCACGCAACATGTATGGCGCGTTGATTGCCGGAGCCAATTTCGTTCTTTCGACGACCGGTTATCTGGAAGCGGCTTTGACCCAAAGCTACAGCAAGTTCATGCTCGATTCCGAGCAGATGGTGATGTTTTATAAGCTTGGGCAAGGCATAGTCCTGAGCGAGCTCGATGAAGCGATGGATGCCATCCGTCAAAGTGAGCCAGGCAGTCATTATCTGGGAACCGAGCATACGTTGAAGAATTTCGAGCGTGCCTTCATCGTTCCCGAATTGATGAACCATGACAGCTTTGAGCAGTGGTCCTTCGCCGGCGCGAAGGATGCCAATACACGCGGAATTGAGGCAGCAGTCCGGGCGTTGCAGGAATACCAGGCACCGCCGACCGACGAAGCCGTCGACGAGGCGCTCCTTGATTTTATCAAACGCCGGGAACTCGAAATCGGTGATGCAGCGCTGTAAGGCGACGGTTCCTCGGATGGCGACGAGCGAAGGATGGGACTGCGGCGACGAGACCGGTTTGTCGAATCCTCGACGAACCTATCTCGATCCAAGGGTGAGTGGGGTCATTACCTGACGCTGGGCAGTAGCTCAACCGCGCCGGATTTCATTTGCCCGCTTACCGTTTGGAAGGCCTAGGCCACCTGCATGGACGTATTCGATGAACGCTCCTGCCAACATCAGCGCTATAAGGTCGTCGACCGCAGTTGACGCCGGGGCGATCGCCGGTCGCCCTGTTGAATTGGTGATTCTGGTCTTACCCGGATTCTCGCACCTTGCGCTTCATGCCTTCCTCGAGCCGTTTCGGATAGCCAACACAGTATCGCGGCTGCCGCTGTTTCGCTGGCAGATCGCAGGGCTCGACGCACGATCCGTCGAGGGGGCTAACGGTCTGTCGATCGCCGTGGATACTACGATAGGCAAGCAGAAAGCCGGTTCGCAAAAGCGCAGGCTAGACCATCTGGCGGTCGTTTCTGGCGAGCCAGTGGAGCACCAGCTCACACCACAACTGAACGCGTTTCTGCGAACGACCGCGCGCCATGGGGTTCCAGTGACCGCGGTTGGAACAGCGACCTGGTTGTTGGCGCAGACAGGGCTCCTTGGAGCTGCGCGCTGCACGATCCACTGGTCCCGCCTCGCTGCTTTCTCAGAAGTATTCACCGAACCACGGGTCCGCGATTCTCTCTTCATCAAAGATGGGCAGTTCTCGACCTGCGCGGGCGAACTCGCAGCCTTCGACTTGGCAGTCGACCTCATCGCCGGCCACGCCGGCGCGTTCATTGCCCAGGAAGTATGCCGGCACGCCATTGTCGAGGGCCAGCGATCGGGATCGCATCGCCAAACCGGGCCTTCGGGGCTCGCCTTTGCAGGGGTAAGCGACAAACTTCTTATGGCGATCCGGATTATGGAAGAGAATATAGAATGCCCCTTGGCCATGAGCGAAGTCGCCCAACGCGCCGACGTCTCCCGGCGCCAGTTGGAGCGCCTGTTTTCCGAACAGGTCGGTGTGCCCCCTTTACGCCACTACTTACGCATTCGCGTGGAGCATGCCAAGCGCCTGATCGAAGGCACACGCTTGCCCATCATCGATGTCGCGATGGCCTGCGGGTTTATCTCGCCGTCGCACTTCGCAAAGTGCTTTAGAGATTTCAATGGTATGTCGCCGCAGCAGTGTCGCTCGATGGTGCCGGCCTGGGTTGGGCCTGGTCTGGGCTAGAAGACATCGCTTCGAGTGTGACACTCGGATGCTTCCCGACGGTCCGCGGGGAGGGCCCCAGCTCTTTCGGCAAGGCGACGATGCCAGAGGGATCAGATAAGGACTGCCGTTATGAGAATTTGCCCGGTCAGGTCAAATCAAAAAACAGTCTATTGGGAGATTTATGCAACAGTGAAAGCGTTACTGTTATGCGTCCTGTTGCTTTTGCTTCTCCTTAAATTGAATATCGGCATTCTGGCGTAGTTTGCTGCGGTCGTACCCAGATCACGCGTCTCCCATTAATCGACCCTCCATGACAGCTCTGTCTGTCCAGGTGGCCACTTCCTGGATTCATCTCCGTCCGAGAAGACGCCTCTGGGCTTCGTAGCCCCGTGGCAACTCCTCACTTGAAAAGACGGCGGTCATAATTTCTGCGTCACGGCAGTATAACTTTTTGTTCGATTGTGGCGCATCGAAGAGATGTCTAGCCTTCTATGCCAGACATGCCGGGGCCCAAGAGCGGAGAACGTGGCTTGTCGCGGTAGATGCCAATTCACCTTGTTATTCATGCTTGGATCAGTGGAGGATTTGCAATGAATCGCAGAGTCGCGGTGCAAGCGGGCGCATGCGCCATTTTCACCCTATTCGCGCACAGCGCTGTGGCCGATGAACTTCCGGGGGCCGGAAAAATCATCGCATCCGCTGTGGAAGCCAGCAATGAAACACAATCGTTTGCAACATATCTAATCAACTTGGGTCTTGCGGATTTGGGATATGAGATCAAGGACCCCGCATTCTTGCAACTGCAGGCCGCCTTAGTGTCTGTCGCGACTGGCGACTCCACATACTACGGCGATTTCTGGGACCCCCTACACCAAAGCTTCTATGACAAGCTAGAACCAGGGAAGGCGACAAAAATTGGCACCGTGGTACCTAATGCCATTCAGGGCTATCTAATCGACAAAAAAACTGCAGACGCCCATCATATTAAGAACTTGGAACAGCTGAAAGATCCAGAGCTTGCAAAGCTGTTCGACGCAGATGGAAGCGGAAAGGCTACACTCTACGGTTGCGAACCGGGGTGGGGCTGTGAACGTCACATTAACTATCAAATCAAAGCCTACGGACTCGAAAATACCGTCCAGCAGAAGTCCGGCGACTATGTCGCTTTGATAGCCGACGCTATCCAACGAATACACGCAGGGCAATCGACCATATATTATACGTGGACGCCCTACTGGCTCAGCTCTGTGCTTAAACCGGGAAGAGATGTTGTCTGGCTGGCCGTCAATAAATCCGAACTTCCCGAGGAAGAGTCGAATGCGAATACGACAGTGCTAGGTATTGGCAACGTCGGCTTCGCGATAAACAACATACGAGTCCTAGCTAATACAGATTTTCTCAACGGAAATCCTGCTGCCAAAAAATGGTTTGAGGAGTTCCAAATCCCGACCGAAGACATTGATCAGGAAAGCCTCCTTATTCACAAAGGTGAGAAAACGGACGAAGACATCCAGCTTCACGCCGCGGAGTGGAAGGCCGCGCATCAGGAAAAGTGGGACGCCTGGATTAAGGCCGCGCTCGCCGCGAAATAGCAGTCAGGCCTGACGACGACATTTCATGCTGACTGCAAGATGCTGGCCGGGGCCGCAAAGCCTCCGCGACGATGCCTTGACGGCGATGGTAACATTTCGTTCGTGGAGGCTCCAGATTGCTGAGCGGGCCAGAGGAAAAATGCTTTTGGCCACTTCCCGATAAGCGGTGACGGACGCGGGAGCCTGTCGGCCGCAGCAGAAGGTCGAATCGTCAACAACCCGCAGTTAATCAGAGGACACTTAATGACCTGGAGCCGAACGTCAAGCTGGATCGACGAAATAGTTTCGACGACTGCTCTCGTCGACACCCATGAGCACCTAGTCGAAGAGACGCGCCGATTCTCTCAGCGTCGCGATTGGCTTCTTCCTTGCGATGACTGGGCGTTACTGTTCAGGGACTACTTGCAGCAGGACATTGACTGCGCGGGAATGAGTGTTGGCGACAAGCAGCGGTTCTATGATCCCGAGGTGTCACCGATCGACAAATTCAAGATTGTCTCGCCGTATTGGGAGCGCGTTCGGCATACCGGATATGCAAAGAGCTTTTCCCTAACGATCGCTGAACTCTATGGCGTAAAATCCTTTACCCTCGACAACATCGAGCATTTGGCAAGCCGATATAATGAGGTAAAGGTTCCTGGATTTTACGAACATGTCCTCAAAAAAACTTGTAGACTCTCTGAATGTCACGTGAATTCGCTAGAGCGAATATTCATGGAAAGTGCTCAACCATCGTTGCTGAAGCAAGATATCAGCATCATGGAACTTAGCCGCTGCAATCTTTCGGATATTAAGTCCGTTGAATCCGAACTTGGTGTGCAAATCGAGTCGTTCGATGACTGGTTGACGGCGATTGACCGCTACTTCGAAAAGTTTGGCAATCACGCGGTCGCAGTTAAATACGTGGGCGCATACTACAGAGGGCTAGATTTCGAGCATGTCGATCGGCATGTAGCCGCCAGACATTTCAATACCTTAGTGGCAACACGCCCTTTCATAGGTCCTTGTGGGGCCCGGGCCATCGAAGATTTTCTCTTTCACTACTGCCTCGGCAAAGCACAAGAATACAATCTTCCTGTGAAACTTCACACAGGATATATGGCCAGCAGCGACACAATGCCACTGAGGCGTGTTCGTGACAATGCGGTTGACGTCTGTCAACTGCTTCAGAGTTACCCAAATGTCAAATTCGTGCTTATGCACATTGGCTATCCCTATCAATCTGAGTATCTCGCTCTGTGTAAACAATACCGCAACGCCTACGTGGACATGTGCTGGGCTTGGATTATAAATCCTGTAGCATGCGTCAATTTTCTCTCAGAATTTCTTGTGTCCGCGCCAGCGAACAAAATTCTGACATTTGGTGGCGATTTTATTGTTGTAGAGAACGTCGTGGGCCATAGCTTAATTGCTAGAAGAGGTATTGCCGAGTCCATTACTCGGTTGGTTGAACTAGGATGGATTGATCGCGCCGTGGTGCCGGACCTGGTTACACGATTGTTGCAATTAAATGCGCAGGAATTGTTTAACACTAGGCGGTAGTATGATTGGAAAGACAATGTTCCAAGCCCTAGCGGCTTGGCCTTGGCCGTTTCAGTCGGCTCACAATAGCCCGTGGTTGACGCTTTCAGCGTCGGGCAACAGCGTACCGTGGCTTTGGGCGGCGGCGTTCCAATTGGCTTGCGTCTCGTACAGCGGCTTGGGCAGCAACCGCGAATTCGGACGCATTCGGGCAGGCCTCACACCGCAATCCGCGGCCGTCCCGACGCCACGGCCACCACATGCGCCTCGATGAACATGCGCTGGTTCTCGACCGTCGAGACCTTGAACTCGGTGGACACGTCAATTTCGGCGCTGTCGGTGCCGGCATTTTTCGCGCGTTCGGCGACGATCGCCCGCACATCGGCTTCCGCCGCGGCAATCGCCTTCTCCTCTTCGGTGAAGTCACGCACCGTTTGCCCCGACGCCAGCCGGAACAGCCCTTCTCTGGGCTGGCTGACGCGGGCTTCGGCCGAGACGCGGACCTGACCGACGACGGCGCCGAGCGCATTGGCGACGTCGGTATCCTCCGGCACGATGCAGCCATTGCCGATCAGCGGCGGCAGGCCGGCATAGTGCAGCGGCGCGGAGGCGCCGAGGCCGATCACCGGACGGTCGAGCGCGACGTTGAAGCGGGCGATGCCGGGGTGGGCGTCGACGGCGAGCTGCACCAGCGCGTGCGCGACGGTGGCGGCGCCGTCCAGCCCGTCCTCGGCGAAGGCGGTTTCGAGGATGTATTCGGCCGACCAGCGCGTCAGCGTGACGAGCACGCGCGCGGCGAGCGCTTCCGGCGTCGCCGCGATCGTCTGGCCGCGGCCGTCGCGGCGGCGGGAAAACAGCTCGGCGCCAAGACGCGCGGCGGCGGGGTCCCAATTGGCCTGCTTGCCCAGCACATGGGCTGCATCGGAGGGCGTGAAGCCGCAGATGTGCACCAAGCCGCGCGCCACCAGCCGGTTCAGCGTAGCGTTCTGGGCGTTGGAGGTGAGCAGGCGGTCGAGCGCCAGCGGGGTGGCGCCGATCGCCTCGTAGAGCTTTGCTTCCGGCGTTCGGCAAGCCTGTCCGGCACGCCGGTGCGCACGGCAAAGCGCCCGCCCATGCGGCCGGCATTGGGCGCGCGGAGTTGTCTTTCCAGTTCGGCGGTGACGGCCTCGCCATGCGCTAAGCCTGCCAGCGCCAGCGGCACAAGGCGGCGCGGTCCGAGCAGGATCTTTGGAGTGCGCGCGCCATCCTCCAGCGCCACTTCCGAATCGCCGCCGAGGCCGAAGGTGCGCATGGCGACTGCCTCGACCATGGTGCGGAAGCCGCCGACGGTGGCGCCTTCCGGATCGAGGCGAGGACGGCCCTGGTCCAGCACCGCGACATCCGTCGTGGTGCCGCCGATGTCCGAGACCATGGCGTCGTCGAGGCCGGTCATGTGGCGGGCGCCGACCAGGCTGGCGGCCGGACCGGACAAAATGGTCTCGATCGGCCGCTGGCGGGCGAAGGCCGCCGAGACCAGCGCGCCATCGCCGCGCACCACCATCAGGGGGGCTGCGATGCCGCGATGGCCAAGAAAGCCTTCGGTCGCCGCGACCAGCCGGTCGATCATCGAGATCAGCCGGGCGTTGAGCAGCGTTGTCAGCGCGCGGCGCGGGCCGCCGAGCTTGGCCGAGAGTTCATGGCTGGCGGTGACCGGCAGGCCGGTCTTCTCGCGGATCAGGTCGCGAGCCGCGAGCTCATGCGCCGGGTTGCGGGTGGCGAAATAGGCGCAGACGGCAAAGCCCGACACCGAACGCCCAAGCTCCGGCAATGCCGCCTCGAGGCCGGAAAGGTCGAACTTGGCGGCGTTGCCGTGCACGTCGTGGCCACCGGGGCAGAACACGACCGGATCGGTGCCCAGCGCCGTTTTCAGCCCGTCGCGTGCCAGGTCGACCTCGGAAAAGCCGATCATGATGAGCGCCACGCGCCCGCCCTGACCCTCGACCAGCGCGTTGGTGGCCAAGGTGGTGGACATCGACACCAGTTTTATGGCCGCCGGGTTGGTGCCGGCCTTCTCCAGCACCGCGTCGACCGCGCCGGAAATGCCGACGGCGAGGTCATGCCGGGTGGTGAGCGCCTTGGCCTTGGCCAGCACCTTGCCTTTGTTTGGCTGATCCAGGGGGCCGCCCTCCTCCGACCACAGCACGGCGTCGGTGTAAGTGCCGCCGGTGTCGATGCCGAGGAAGAGACCGGCAGGCAGAGCCTTCATTGAAACTGATGGTGCTGCTGGAATTGCATGTTACCCGCCTCACCTGATGCGCAATGGCCTTCCAGCCATCGAGAGCCGGCAGCCATCAGAAGCGCACCTTAGGCGTTCGAAAGGTTATCTTGCGCGAGCGATCCCGTCTCCGCAGTCCGTGCGCAGGTGCGGACACGTGCTTCCGCCTGCGATTCCAAAAGCTTGGCCCGATACTCCTCATCCAAGATTGAGGGCAGGGGAATCTTTTTGGTTCGCGCGCCGTCGACGGAGATCATTTCACCGCTGACGAAACTCGACTCCTCACTGGCTAGCCAAAGCACGGCGTTGGCTATTTCTTTGGGAGCGCCTATTCTTCCTACTGGATGGAGTTGTCCCAACTCCCGCTCGATCAAG
>NZ_JBZEGV010000045.1:0-31957 GCF_058312955.1 Mesorhizobium sp. LEGMi-168a | reverse complement strand
GCAAGGCGGTGGCGATGATGACCGCTTGCTCCCAGGAGGCGCTGGGCGCGGCGCGGCTGAAGCCGCAGGACATCAACCGCTTCGTGCCGCATCAGGCCAACGCCCGCATCTTCGACGCGGTCGGCAGGAACCTTGGCATTGCCGACCATGCCGTCGTCAAGACGATCGCGGAATACGGTAACTCTTCCGCCGCAACGATCCCGCTCTCGTTGTCGCTCGCCAATCGGACCCAGCCATTCCGGCCGGGCGAGAAGCTGCTCCTGGCAGCGGCTGGCGCTGGGCTCAGCGGCGGGGCGCTTGTGGTTGGAATTTAGCCAAGCGGCGGCTGTCGACAAGACATCAGGACTGGTCATGAAGACGGATGAGGACAACAGACCAATGCGAAAAATAGTCGCCGGCAAGCTGCACGGCATCAACGTCACCGAAGCAAACCTCACTGCGAGGCAGGCGGGATCCTGCCCATGGAATTCGTGGAGATATGGAACAAGAATTCCGGCGCGCGGATTTCCACCTATGTCATTCTGGGCGAACGCGGATCACGATGCTGCATCCTCAATGGTGCTGCGGCCCGCACCTGCCAGCCTGGCGACCCGATCATCGTCTGCAACTCCATCTACCTGAACGAAGCGCATATCACGTCGCTGAAGCCGCGAATCGTCACGTTCGACCAGGATAATCATATACGCGACCGCCTGAGCTACTCGGTCGATCTTGACGCACGTGGTCATTACAGTTTCTCGATCCATGATGAGGCCAATGAGGGTTTGGCCATCCCTGCGCTTGTGGCGTAACTTGTCCCTGACGCATGCGTGAGCCAATGCGCTTGTTTCCCGTCGCCGCATTGGTCCACGCGGTAGCGCCTTGATCCGCCAAATCCGCCATTTGCTAGCGGCGTGAGACGGGTATGACGAACCTCGACGCCATCCTAATAGGCGAGCGCTGAGGGCGCAGCGCCTCGGCGTAGCTGTAACGTCGGATGAGCCGCAAAAAAGATCGCGACCAGATGATATGGAGCAGATCATGATTTTCCGTCAGCTGTTCGATTCCGTTTCGAGCACCTATTCCTATCTGCTCGCCAGCCGCCAAGGCGGCGAGGCGCTGATCATCGATCCGGTTTTGGACAAGGTCGACCACTATCTCCAGCTCATGCGCGAGCTCGATCTCAGGCTGCTCAAGGCGGTCGACACGCATCTTCATGCCGATCACATCACCGGGCTTGGCGCGTTGCGCGATAAGACGCGGTGCATCACGGTGATGGGCGAGCAGACCAAGGCCGACGTGGTATCGATCCGACTTACCGACGGCGACAGGCTGACCATTGAGGGGCTGGCGCTCGACGTCGTCCACACACCTGGTCATACCGACGATTCCTACAGTTTCGTCCTGCCCGACCGGGTGTTCACCGGCGACACGCTGCTCATCCGCGGCACTGGCCGCACAGACTTCCAGAACGGCGATGCGCGACACCAGTATGAGTCGATCTTCGGCCGCCTGCTCAGGCTGCCGGACTCCACGCTGGTCTACCCGGCGCACGACTACAAGGGCGACACGGTCTCCACCATCGGCGAGGAGAAGGCCTTCAACCCGCGCCTGCAGGCGAAGTCAGTGGACGAATATGTCGAGATCATGAATAATCTGAAGCTCGCCAATCCGAAAATGATGGACGTCGCCGTGCCCGCCAATATGAAGGTCGGGCTGCACCAGGACGAGATCGCGCGGCGCGGCTGGGCGGCCAATGTCAACGAAGCGTTGGCACTGGCCGGCAGGCCGGATGTCGCGCTGATCGACCTGCGCGAGCGCTCCGAGCGCGAACGCCACGGCATTATTCCGGGCGCGCTGCATGTGCCTTACCCGCAGTTGCAAGAAAACATCGCCCCCGGTGGCGTGTTGCACGAGCTCGCCCGTTCGACCGGCAAGCGGCTTATGCTTTACTGCGCCTTCGGCGAGCGTTCGGCGATGGCGGTGCAAGCCGCCCAGGATCAGGGCCTCACATCAGCCTGCCACATTGAGGGCGGAATAGACGCCTGGAAGAGGGTGAATGGACCATTGGTAAGGTAGCTCCACCCTCTCCACGACAAGAAAGAAGGTGGCCCTCGTCAGAAATCCATGCCGCCGCCGCCCGGCATCGCGGGGGCGGGAATCTCCTTCTTCGGCTTCTCGGCCACCATCGCCTCGGTGGTGACGAGGAGGCCGGCTACGGACGCGGCGTCCTGCAGCGCCGTGCGCACGACCTTCGCGGGGTCGATCACGCCTTGGCTGAAGAGATCGCCAAATTCGTTGGTCTGGGCGTTCCAGCCATAGCCGAACTCAGGCTTCTCGCGAACCCTGCCCACGATAATGGAGCCTTCCGCCCCGCTGTTTTGGGCGATCTGGCGAGCGGGAGCCTCGATGGCGCGCCGCACGATCTCGACACCGGTCCTCTGGTCGGGGTTGTCGACAGCGACATTGTCGAGCGCCCCTGCTGCCCTGAGTAGTGCCACGCCGCCGCCCGGCAAGACACCTTCCTCGACTGCCGCGCGGGTGGCGTGCAGCGCGTCGTCGACGCGGTCCTTACGCTCCTTGACCTCGACTTCGGTCGAGCCTCCGACGCGGATCACCGCGACGCCGCCGGCGAGTTTGGCCAGGCGCTCCTGCAGCTTCTCGCGGTCATAATCGGAAGTGGTCTCTTCGATCTGCACCCTAATTTGAGCAACGCGGCCGTTGATTTCGTCCTTATGGCCGGCGCCGTCGACAATGGTGGTGTTTTCCTTCTCGATCTCCACCTTGCGCGCGCGGCCGAGCATTTCCAGCGTCACATTCTCGAGCTTGACGCCTAGATCCTCGCTGATCGCCGTGCCGCCGGTCAGGATGGCGATATCCTCCAGCATCGCCTTGCGGCGGTCGCCGAAGCCGGGGGCCTTGACGGCGGCCACCTTCAGTCCGCCGCGCAGCTTGTTGACTACCAGGGTCGCCAGCGCTTCGCCCTCGACGTCCTCGGCGATGATCAGCAGCGGCTTGCCGGACTGAACCACGGCCTCCAGCAACGGCAGCAAGGCTTGCAGATTGGCGAGCTTCTTCTCGTGGATCAGCACGTAGGGCTCTTCGAGCTCGACACGCATCTTATCCTGGTTGGTGATGAAGTAGGGTGACAAATACCCACGGTCGAACTGCATGCCTTCGACGATTTCGAGCTCGGTCTCGGCAGTCTTGGCTTCCTCGACCGTAATGACGCCCTCATTGCCGACCTTCTCCATCGCCTCGGCGAGAAAGCGGCCGATCTCTTCGTCGCCATTGGCCGAGATGGCGCCGACCTGGGCGATCTCGTCGTTCTTCGTCACCTTGCGGGCATTGGCCTTCAAATCGGAAACGATCGTTTCCACCGCCTTGTCGATGCCGCGCTTCAAATCCATCGGGTTCATGCCGGCCGCGACCGCCTTGGCGCCCTCGGTCACGATCGACTGCGCCAGCACCGTGGCGGTGGTGGTGCCGTCGCCGGCGATGTCGCTGGTCTTGGACGCGACCTCGCGCACCATCTGCGCGCCCATGTTCTCGAACTTGTCCTCGAGCTCGATCTCCTTGGCGACGGTGACGCCGTCCTTGGTGATACGCGGGGCGCCGAAGCTCTTATCGATCACCACATTACGGCCCTTCGGACCGAGCGTCACCTTCACCGCATTGGCGAGAATGTCGACGCCGCGCAGCATGCGCTCGCGGGCATCAGAATGAAATTTCACTTCCTTGGCAGCCATTATTGGTTCACTCCTGCGAATAGGCAGTTCTTGTTGACTGTTTGTGTCACGCGGTTTCGGTCACGCGGCTTGCCTGGCCGAGGCCGAAACCTCGATCACACCCAAGATGTCGCTTTCCTTCATGATGAGCAGCTCTTCGCCGTTGAGCTTGATGTCGGTGCCGGACCACTTGCCGAACAGGATGCGGTCGTCGACCTTCACATCGAGGGGGGTGAGCTTGCCGCTCTCGTCGCGAGCGCCCGGGCCGACGGCGATGACTTCGCCTTCCTGCGGCTTTTCCTTGGCGGTGTCGGGGATGATGATGCCGCCGGTCGTCTTCTCCTCGGCCTCGATGCGCCGGACCAGTACGCGATCATGCAATGGACGGAACTTCATATCGTTCTCCTTCAGGACAAACAGATTGCGAGAGCCTCCCCAGATCCGGGCTGTCAGGACCAGAATGGGGCTCGCGTGGCTTTTGCGGCATCGCGCGCGCATGCCGAACTGGTTTTGCTCCTTTCACGTTTCAAGAGGTGGACTGACTTAAGATTCCGAACGTCATGGCCCCTGTGATTGCGCAATCGGACGCTTGAGGTTCGTCGCGTAAGTGCCAGACCAAGGTTCGGGCCGGCACCACGCTAAGCACTGCACAATAGGTATTTGGCGCGTATTGCGTCCGGCATGCATAGTTGTCAGATGCACGTCACATCAGGCAGGACGGGTTCAACTTGCGGCAACGATATGAAACGACAGAAGCGTCCACCTTCCCATTTGACGGAGGGTGCCTTCTGGCGGCTGCCACGAATGCGTGCTGGTGTCCCCAGCTGTGAATACTCGGCAAATCGTTGGCTTCTTTTGTCTCCAATGCGAAAGTAAATATCGAAACCATAAGGAAGACTGTTGCCGCTATGGCACATGTCATTTGTCTTGCTCCATTCCTGGTTTGTTTCGCGCCTTTCGAATAAATCGAGCCGTGCACGTATTATTCGTATATCGTCGTCACATGTTAAACGGCAGAGAGCAAAAGTCGTACCAGATGCATTTTGGCTTATGTTTCAATCAGTTACCAATTCTTCGCGACTTGTGGCGTAAGCGGTGTCGCTATTTTGTCGAATTCCTTGCAGAAATTTGAAGGAAACGGGTCGAGAGTTCTTTCAGATGCTATCTGCCCGGGACACCGAGACGCGAGATGCCTCGTTGCACGTTCGCAAGCGGGAAGTCACAGTTTGGAGACGCGAGCGCCAACAGTCATGCTCAAAGCATGAGTGGCAGACGTGGACTGAGGTGGATCAAAAAAGGCCAACGCGCGATCCTGGCGCGCTCGAATAATCGGCACCAGAACCTGACACGGTCGTGAAGCACCAGTCAGATCCCGACAACGAGCCGGCGCCGCTGGTCGCGCCCAGCGGGCGTTTTCACAGGTGGAGACGCTCGGATTCAAGCAAGGGCTTCCGCGCCGTGGCTCCGCAACCCTCTCACCGGGAATTTGCGACAGGATCCTTTGGCATTGTCCGAGGCGCGACAAATGTCGGACATGCGGCAATCGATTCCATACGTCTAAAGAGTTCCTGTCTTTGGCACGCATGTTGCATCGGCTGTCGCTAAACGCCTCACGCGGAGAGTGTCGCAATGTTCGCACGATGCTGTCTCCCGGGATCAGGTAGCAAGACCTCCCGATGGAGAAGCGGCCGCACTGCAAGCAGTAGCCGAACCAAGGGCTGCGCAGGCACTTTGCGATCATGATCCTCTTGCCTGGAGACGAACGCTGCAGTCAGTCCAACCAAGTCAATTTCTCAATGTCCGAGACAGGACCGGAAAATCAACACAAGGAGAATTTACCGATGCGGCGAGTACTTTTGACATATGTCGCGTTCTGCTGTCTGTCGGTGGTTGCCGCCGCTGCCGACGCCCCGGTGGTCGCCGAGCCGGCGGCGGTAGCCGGCGCGGTGCCCCCGATCTTTTCGTTCGAGGGCGGGCTGCGCTACTGGTACAGCAGCGGCGAGTCGTCGATGGATCTCTACAATCCCGTTGGCATGGTGTTGGTGTCGCGCATCACATACAGCGATCTCGTTGCAAGTTCTGGCGAAGTCTTCTTCAACGCGACCCACAATCCGACAGGCATCTTCATCAAGGGCTTCCTCGGTGCGGGCGGGATCCCCAAGGGTTCTCTTACCGACGAGGATTTCGAGTTCGTGGGACCTTATTCCAACACGTTATCCGATCAACGCGACGGCCGCATCTCCTATTTCACGGCCGATGTCGGATACAATTTCTGGGACACGCCGCGCTTCCGCATCGGTGCTTTTGTCGGCTATAATTTCTGGCACGAAAGCTACCATGCCGTTGGTTGTGAGCAGCAGGCGGCCAACCCGTGGGCTTGCGTGCCAGCCTTTCCGGCCAACTTAGACGTCATCAGCCAGGATAATGATTGGCATTCGCTCCGACTGGGCCTAGCCGGGCAGACGCAACTCAGCGAACGTCTCAGCCTTTCTGGTGAGGTCGCGGTGCTGTTCACGCAGCTTGACGGCAAAGATCAGCACCATCTGCGCCCCGAGATCAATCCGCTTCCCGAAGACGGCAACGGGCATGGCGTGCAGCTTGAGGCAATGTTGAACTACAAAGTCACGGATCTGTTCAACATCGGCGTTGGCGGCCGCTACTGGCGCGCGACATCTACTGGCGTGGCTCATTTCGAGCAGACGCCGAGCGGTGACGGGCCGGGGGGCCTGAATTGGGAGGCTGAGCGCTACGGGGTGTTCGGGCAGGCGAGCATCAAGCTAAACTGACAAAGAACCGCCAGCACCAAGTCGCCTTGGACAACGACACTCCTGAGACAAGCTGCATGATCAGACTCGGCCTCAAGTGTCACTAATGCCTGAGGCTCGCGGGGCGGCAACCGCGAGGCTCGCGGCAACGCATACGCGCTTAACCCTAATCACCGGAGTCGGACGAAAGTTATTTCGCTGGCGCCCTGCAGCACGCCACGCCCTGCGAAGTCAAAGGTGGTCGGCACGTGGGCGGCGCTCGATCTCGGTCTTTCGCGGTCGCGCTGTTTGCCCTCCCACTCGTGCCTCGTAAGGGGCGGCCCGGTCGAGAAAAGCATCGAATGCGGCAGCAACCACGCGAAGTACGAAGCGATGCTGCCGCCGTACGCGAATACGACCATTTTCGATGTCTACTATCCCGTCCTTGGCCAAAATCGCCAAGCGTTCAGTTGAATCGAGAAAACGGATCGGATCAGATCCGTGAGCGGCACAAATTGCCGGCACATCGGCCTCGAGATCGCACATTACTCGCTCGATGATTGCAGCTCTCACCCGGTCGTCGTCGGTGAGGCGCCAGCCCTTTGACGTCGCCAGACGACCAGCTGCGATATGCTGCATGTAGGCGTCCCGTGTAACCTCGTTCTGGACGTACCCCCCGCCGACACGGCCAATAGCCGTCGCGCCGAAACCGATTAGAGTTTTGCAGGTGTCGCCTGAGTAGCCGAGCGAGTTGCGCCGCAGGCGCCCGGTTTTCTGTGCCAGCGCAAGCTCGTCGTCCGGCAACGCGAAATGATCGAGCCCGATCTCGCGGTAGCCGGCGGCAATCAGGGTCACGGCCACGGCTGCATCCTGTTCGGCGCGGGCTGCGCTGTCCGGAAGAAATGCTTCCTCGATGAGGCGCTGGTTCTCCACAAGGGCCGGAATGTGCGAATAGCAGAACACCGCAAGCCGGTTGGGGCGCATGGCGACTGCCGCCCTCGCGGTCTCGACGCAGGATTGCACCGTTTGATGCGGGAGACCGAATATGAGGTCGAAGTTGATGCGGCTCACTCCGTGCCGGCGCAGCATTTCGACGGCAGCCGCCGTCTGCTCCACGCTCTGGACCCGGTTGATTGCCTTTTGTACGACGGGATCGAAGCTCTGGACACCGAGGCTCGCGCGGGTCACGCCAGCTGCTCCTAAGGCTTCGGCCATCTCGGCCGTGAATGTGCGCGGATCAATCTCGACCGCGATCGTAGCTGTGTTCTCGAGGGCGAAGTGTCGTCGCAGGAACTCCATCAAAGCGAGGAACTCGGCTGGCCCGATGAGAGTCGGCGTTCCGCCGCCGAAATGCACGTCGCTTACGGGCAGCGCCTGCGGCGCTCGCTCCGAGACCAAACGGATCTCGTCACGCAGCATCGCCAGATAATTGAGGATCGGCGCATCGTGGCGGGTGATGGTGGTCGGGAAGCCGCAATACCAGCACATCGATCGGCAGAACGGAACGTGCAGATAGAGTGACACCAGATCGTCAGCCGGTAGGTCCCTGAGCCATTCCTTGTAAGCGTCGGCGCCGACCGCCCCAGAGAACTCCGGCACAGTCGGATAGATGCTGTACCAAGGCAGGCGGGCCTCGCGATATTTTGTCAGTGTTGAGGTCTGCAACAGTTACCGTCCTATGCTGAGGACCATCATCCTTACCGCTGCGCGCTCCTGTGTCTTTGCGCTATGTCAGTCCCTTCCGCTTCGGCGCGAAAACTTGTATTTCGCAGCGATGTTACGCCAACCGTCGTTCAGTTTTGGCTAGGATGCATGAGCACCTCGTCGGTCAGCGACAAGAGCCATCACTTCCCGCCGAGAGCGCATCGCGCACACCGTTTGGCTCTACTACCGCTTCCGTTCAGCCTGCGCCTGGTCGAGGAGATGCTCCTTGAGCGCAGCATGCCGTGTTCAACGAGATGATAGCGGGTTGGGACCGGACTTTGCTCGCCGGCTGGCGGGTAAGACGCCGTCGCGTAGTAATATCCGGCATCTCGATGAACTCGTCGTGTCTGTTGCCGGCAATAAGCACTGGCTGTGGCACGCCGTCTAGCAGACCGAGCCGGATCGAAGCTGCGATCTTGGCCAGGTTGTGGAAGGTTGCCGGAACGGATCGACCGGAATGGCGCGTCGCCTGAGAATGCACTCTTGGAATAGGGAGCGGATGTATTGTGCGTGCTTCGCCGGCCCGCTTTTCCCCTCCGCTTTGACATTGACGCTTACGGCGGTCGCGGTAGGGACGCGGATTACTCCGCTCCCCCCGCCCCAGATCCGTACGTGCGGGACTACCGCATACGGCTCCTGCCTTGGGTCATGACGCGTACCTTGGATTGGGATGTGGATGACATGCGCGGACTTTCGGGATGTATCGATCAATATATCGCCGGAACCGGTCCCAGGTCATGCGCGAGCGCTGGCTGCGTCGTCGGAGCGAGTGCAGCCATGTCCGACAGACCTCGGCGCGGATCATGCCGGGCCGTTTGAGGTTCCCCGGGATCGCGTGGTAGTTCAGGTATCCCTGTATCACACGACGGAGCCAGACGCCGGTCTCAGCGAGGGGCGTGAGGCGGCGTTTCATTAGATCATGTCGAATCGCACCTCGGATTTTGTTTCAAAGCCCATGATACTGTCGTCCGCATAGCGGACGATGATGACATTCGCCAGCAGGCCGGGACCGTCCCAGCCGCGCGGGGTGGCGTGGAACGGCGCCGGAGCCTGGCTGATCGCCTCGCAGTCGCGGCAGGTGAACTTCTCCCGCACGTGCTGGATCACCTTCCATTGCCGCGGCACCACCTCCAGCGTCTCGGTGATATCCTCACCCAGCTTGCGCAGCCGATGACCGCCGCAGCAGTGGCAAACGGTCGGCGCCGGCTCGACCGCGCGTTCACGCGGCAGATGCTCGGGAAATGGCTGACGCGCCGGTCGTTTGCGCACATAAGGCGCCACCTCGGTGGTCGGGCCGCGGCCTGTTCGGCGGCGATCTCGTCTTCCGTTGCCGTGCTCTCGAGTTCCTCGAAGGTGAGCTCCATCTGGTCGTGCAGGCGGGCGGAACGTTCAGAACTCTGCCCATGCAGCGCCCGCTGCAGCTTCCGGATCGTCAGATCCTGATGTGCGATCAGCGCCGCATCATCCGATGCCTTGGCCTTGGCGACCGCCAGTTCGGCCTCGACCAGCGCAGCGCGCGCGGCCTCGTCTTCGGCTCTGGCCAGCGCCGCGCTCAGCGCTGCTCTCAGCGCGCCGATATCGTCCGGAACAGCATCCTGGGCGGTGGCAACCATGCCCTGGAGTGAATCATAAAACGCGTCCGCTGACCCGCGCAAAATGGCGCAAACTCAAAGAAAAACTCAGCCCGCCCGCTGCGGTCGGAACGTGTGGCGCGGGTTGCGCCAATCGATCCCGTCGAGCATGTACGCCAACTGAGAAGGCGATATGGAAACCGTGCCGTCGGCCGGCGACGGCCATAGAAACCGGCCCTTCTCGAGCCGTTTTGCATACAGCGACATGCCCAGCCCATCATGCCAGATAATCTTGATCAGATTGGCCCAACACGCGACATTCTGCATACAGTCTTCGAAGCGCGACAATTGTCTATCGGTGGCATCCTCTTTTTGGACGAACACTTCAGGTCGCACCGTTCCGACGCGGCAAGGATTTGAAGTGCATCTACACGGAGGAACGTCGGGGGTTTAGTCGTGAGGTGCCGAATTGGATGTTCGACGACAGTTTACTGCGCCGGCATGACGCTTGGGCCGCCGCAGATCAGCATTGATGGACTCAACGAACTCGCCGTTGTTCTGAAGCTTCTCTGCACGAATCGGGAGTCGGGCGCACGATCTCATCCTTCGATGAAGAGGGAGAAAGGACGTGCGGAGAAAAAGCCAATATCGCGAGCCCATTCAACTGAGCCTGGATCTGAGCCATCGAGTTCCCCAGGAGCCGCTGGGCGCCAATCCCAAAGGTCTGATCCGGGCGCTCGCCGATCTCTTGCTGGAAGCGGCGGGCATCGAGACCGTTCAGATGTCGGGAGGTGATCATGAGTATCAAGATCACGCCTGACCACCTCGGCCGCACCGCGGTCGTCTATGTTCGCCAATCGACAATGTCCCAAGTCATGGGGAATCTCGAAAGCCAGCGGCGGCGATATGATCTGGCACAGGCTGCGGAAACCGCCGGATTTAAGTCGGTGACGGTAATTGACGACGATCTTGGCCGCTCGGGTTCCGGGATGATGCAGCGGCCTGGATTTGAGCGGCTTGTTGCGATGGTGTGTTCGGGCGACGTCGGTGCCGTCTATTGCATCGAGGCATCGCGGCTGGCACGCAAGGACGCGACTGGCATCACTTGATTGCGCCCTTGCTGGCGCGTTGGTCATTGATCCCGATGGCACCTATGATCCGCGGCTGGTCAACGACCGCCTGCTGCTCGGACTGAAGGGGACGATGTCGGAGTATGAGCTGAGCTTGCTTCGCCAACGTGGAATTGCCGCCCGAGACTCCAAGGCCCAGCGCGGCGAGTACCGCTTTATGCTTCCACCCGGATTTTGTTGGAATGAACTCGGCAAGATCGAAATCGATCCCGATGAACATGTGGCTGGAGTTGTGCGACTGGTCTTCACCAAGTTCCGCGAGCTCGGCAGTGCCCGGCAGGTCTTTCTTTGGCTACGCGCCGCCGACATCAAAATGCCTGTGGTCCTGAGAAACGTTCAAATCTACAAGCTCAGTTGGAAGGCGCCGGCCTACCACACGGTGATGCAGATCCTGCACAATCCGCTCTATGCTGGCGCCTATGCGTTTGGCCGAATCGCTCAGAAGACACGGATCGTGGACGGTCGCGCCCGTAATGTCAGCGGGTTCAAAAAGCCGCGGGAAGAATGGAACGTCCTCCTGCGCGACAATCATCCCGGCTACATCAGTTGGCAGGAGTATGAAGACAATCAGACGCTGCTGCTGGAAAACGCACACATGAAGAAGAACTGCTCACGCAAATCGGCGCGCGGGGGACGCGCACTTCTGACCGGTTTGATACGGTGCGGTCGTTGCGGGCGGATGATGCGTGTGTTCTATGGCCAGGCCAAGGGGAATGCACATCGGTATTCATGCCGCGGCGATGACGCCCATGTCGGTGCCGGCTTGTGTATCGGCATAGGCGGAGTGCGGGTCGATCGCGCGGTTGCGCTGCAGATCCTTGAGGCGGTCTCCGATCGGGCTGTTGAAGCAGCGATATCGGCGTCCGACCAGGTTGAGTGCTCGAGAAAAGAGAGCATCGCCGCCGTCGAACGGGAGCTTGAGGTCGCACGCTACGAAGCATCTCTTGCCTCACGCCGATACGAGCTTGTGGATCCGGCTAAGCGTCACGTGGCCCGTGAACTGGAGGCGCTCTGGAATGGCGCATTGGAGCGAGTTGCGAAGCTTGAAGGTCGGATCAAGGAGCTGCGCGC
Organism: Mesorhizobium sp. LEGMi-168a; assembly: GCF_058312955.1. Classification (NCBI taxonomy): domain Bacteria; kingdom Pseudomonadati; phylum Pseudomonadota; class Alphaproteobacteria; order Hyphomicrobiales; family Phyllobacteriaceae; genus Mesorhizobium; species Mesorhizobium sp. LEGMi-168a. Next base: position 20,030 of record NZ_JBZEGV010000045.1, on the reverse strand, counting down.
CGCATCGGCGGAAAGTCCCAAGATCGACCGCACCCTGCTTCTGCAACTTGCGCATGATCTGCCGCGGGTTTGGAACGCAACGTCCACGGACACACGCACCAAGCAGCGGCTGGTTCACATCGTCGTTCGAGAGATTGTTTGTGATCTCGATGAGAACACCAATGAAGCGGTGCTGCTCATCCACTGGACCGGCGGCCGGCACACGGAGGTTCATGTTGCTCGCGTAAAGACGGGCCGATATCAGGGGATGTGGCACCCACTGCCGTTGACGCACTTCGCAAACTCGCTGGTCGTTGGCCCGATCGAGAGCTTGCCGTGTCGCTCAACCGGATGCGGTGCAAGACCGGCGATGGCGAGACCTGGACGACTGTTCGCGTATGGGAAATGCGCGAACGCTTGGGCTTGCCAGATTACGATCCGGCATCATCCGACGGCCAAATGATCAGCCTCGCGAAGGCTGCGGCACACTTTGGCATTTGCGTCGGATCAGCAAAGAGCTTGGCACTGAAGGGCATCTTGCCGTCAACGCAGGCAATCAAGGGCTCGCAATGGTTGGTCCCTGTCGATGCGCTGAGTTCGGAAACAGTACGCATAGCGGTGCAGCGCGTGATCGAACGCCGACCAAGAAACTACATTGATTATAAATATGATAGGATGATCCGCCCGCCAGGAATCTGACAAAGGGACGTACAATGAAACGAGCTGTCCGCGCTTGCCCCGGAAGACATAAAGATCGCCGGCGAAGGGTTATGTGGCGCGCCACATAACCCTTCTTGGACTAACCCGCTCCGCGTCGCGGAGCGGCAAGGAAGCGATGCACCGACGGCGCGGTCTTGCGTCGTCTGTGGCGTCGGTCATGCATGCAAAAGGAGCTCCGACTGCGCGAGCATGGGGTGGCTGCTTGCAGCCCATTCCATCGGACAAAGGAGCTTGTCATGACCCAACTTCGCCAGCGCATGAGTGAGGACATGCAGGTGCGCAATTTCGCGCTCAATACTCAGCTCTCGTATCTGCAACAGGTATCGCTGTTCGCCCGCTATTTCGGCAAGTCGCCGGACCTGCTCGGGCGCGAGGACATTCGGACCTACCAGGTCTATGTCTATCTGACCAACGAGAAGAAGCTCGCGCCCGGTTCGATCCATACCGCCATCGCGGCGCTGCGCTTTCTCTACAGTGTGACGCTCGAAAGGGACTGGGCGCCTGAAGAGGTTCTCCCGCTTCCGAAGAAGCCGCAAAAGCTGCCGATCGTCCTTGGTCCCGAGGAAGTTCTAAGGTTCCTCGGCTGCGTGCTCGACGTCAAACATCACGCGATCCTGACCACGTGCTATGCCGCCGGCTTGCGCATCTCGGAGGCGGTGCAGCTGAAGCCAACGGACATCGACAGCCAGAGAATGGTCGTCCGCGTCGAGCAGGGCAAAGGCCAGAAGGATCGCTACGTGATGCTGTCGCCCAAGCTCCTGGAGATCCTGCGCAGCTACTGGAAGGTGCGCCGTCCAGTGGACTGGCTCTTCCCCGGCGACCGCGCCGGCCAGCCGATCACCAGGGATGCGGTCGGGCAAGCCTGCGCGAAAGCGCGCGACCTCTCCGGCTTGTCCAAGCCGGTCACGCCGCACAGCTTGCGGCACGCGTTCGCCGTCCATCTGTTGGAGGCCGGCGCCGACGTGCGCACCATTCAACTTCTGCTTGGTCACAGGAGCCTCGCGACCACCGCCCATTACTTGCGGATTGCCACCAACAAGGTCTGCGCCACGTCGAGTCCCTTCGAGCTCTTGCCGCGTCCGGCGCCCAGCTTGCCGCCGCCCGCCAAGCCGCAATACTTCTAAAACGGCGCGCCGGTGGCCCGCTCGGGGCCGGAAGTGGCGGACATCTTCCGCCGCTACGGCGAAGTCTATCGTGCGCAGCATGACGCGGCGCTGTCGACCGCCCAGCGCCGCGTCATGACGGCGATCGAGCTCTGCCGGACCGCCGCGCTCGGCGGTCATGTCGAGCAGTGCGATCAATGCGGCCACCGGCGCATCGCTTTCAACAGCTGCCGCGACAGGCATTGTCCCCGCTGCCAATCGCTCGCCCGCGCGCAATGGCTGGAGGATCGTCGCGCCGAGCTTCTCGACACCCAATACTTTCATGTCGTCTTCACGCTGCCCGCCGACATTGCCGCCATCGCCTATCAGAACAAGGCGCTCGTCTACGGTCTTCTCTTCCGCGCCACCGCCGAGACGCTGCGCACCATTGCCGCCGATCCCAAGCACCTGGGCGCCGAGATCGGCTTCTTCGCGGTGCTGCACACCTGGGGCCAGAACCTGCTGCACCACCCGCACCTGCATTGCGTCGTCCCGGGTGGCGGGTTCTCGCCGGACGGCACGCGATGGATTGCCTGCAAGCGCGGTTTCTTTCTGCCCGTGCGGGTGCTCTCACGCCTGTTCCGGCGGCTGTTTCTGGAGCACCTGGAGAAAGCTTTCGCGGCCGGCGAACTGCAGTTCTTCTCCGACTTGCAGGGCCTGAGCGCGCCTGACGCCTTCCGGCGCTATCTGGCGCCGCTTCGAAAGGCCGAGTGGGTGACTTACGCCAAGCCGCCCTTCGCCGGGCCCGAACAGGTCCTCGATTATGTCGGCCGCTACACGCACCGCGTCGCCATCTCCAACAGCCGCCTCGTCGACATCGAGGATGGCGCCGTTAGTTTCCGCTGGAAGGACTACCGGCATGGTGATCGGCAGAAGGTCATGACCGTCTCGGCCGACGAGTTCATCCGCCGCTTCCTGCTTCACGTCCTGCCCGAGGGCTTCCATCGCATCCGCTATTACGGCTTTCTCGGCAATCGCCATCGCGCGCAAAAGCTCGCCCGCTGCCGCGACCTGCTCGGCATGCCGGCTCCCGAGCCGCCGGTTGAGTCGATCGAAAGGGACTATCGCGACCGCTACGAGGACCTTACGGGCCACTCCCTGCGGCAATGCCCGGCCTGTCACCGAGGGCAGATGATCGTCATCGAAGTCTTCGACGGCGTCACCGGACCACCGCCATACTGGGATACGTCATGAAGGTAGCGCTCGGCTTTCTTCGTCATCTATCGCCCGGACCGTTCCGCCGGAAACCGAGCCGGTCCCGCGAAGGTGCGCGCCGTCACCTCCTGGTCGCCTCTCGGCAGGGCGTGGCGCCGGTCCTCACTTGGCCGGAGCCGATATATCCGTGTCGCTTTCAACCCATACGACCTGCAATCGCCGCGTCCGGGCCGCGTCTGCGGCCCACGCGATGCCTGTCCGCGGGTGCGGCCTCAATTGAATGCCCATAGCGGCCACCCGTGCCAGCGGCTTAGTCCAACACGTTTTTAGCTCACCGTCGCGATCCGCCACAGCGCGCTCTCGCCACCCGCCCTTTCTGCGCGACGCCAAGCTAAAAACGCTCTGCATTATGTGTCGGGCGAGATTATGTGGCGGAGCCGTCCTGGCGCCAGCCTGGGCCTGCCCGGTTCGGAATTTTCCGCCACATAATATTTAGATGCTGTTCAGCAGTTGCAGGACGGCATCTTTCGGTCGGAAGCGCACTCCGTGGTTGCCGTCGACGCCCGCCTTCTCAAGCCCGTTGCGCATCATCTCCACATCCGCGGCGGCATAGCGGTGGGTGGTGGCGACTTGTGCGTGCCCGAGCCAGGCTTGGATCGTCAAGAGATCCACACCGGACTGGAGGAGCTGCATGGCCAGGGAGTGCCGGAAAATGTGGGGCGATATGGGCTTGTCGGTCAGGGCCGGCCTGATGGCCTCAGCCTTGGCGGCCGCTCGCCGCACGATATGGGTCGCCCCAAAACGCGTCAGGCGCTCGTTGCGGGCGCCGACAAAGATCGGTCGCGGCCCGTGGTTCGCAATTCCGCGTTCGCTCAACAAGGCGGTCAGCGCTCGCGCAAGGTCGCGAGCAATGGGGATGATGCGGTCTCTGCGCCCCTTGCCGTGCAACAGCACTTGTGGATGCTGTCGCTCCAACTGAAGGTCGTTTGCGTTGACGCCGATGGCTTCCGAGACCCGGGCGCCGGTCCGTGCCAGAAACAGTAGAAACGTGCGGTCGCGCCGCCCACGGGGCGTCCTCTGATCTGGGGTCGCAATGAGGGCGCCCACTTCGGCCTTGGTGAGGTGGTGCGTCACCTCAATGTGCGCCCGTTTTATGGGAATTGTCAGCACGCGTTGGGCGACACCGAAGGACGCTGGGTCGGCGGCTGCTGCGTGGTGGAAGAAGGATCGGATGGCGGCTAGTCGGGCGTTGCGCGTGGCGATGACGTTGTTGCGCTTCTCCTCGAGCTCGTCGAGAAAGGCGAGAACGAGGTCTCGATCGAGGTCTTCGAGCGCCAATGCCGCCGGCTTCTTCCGCAACCGGGTGGCGGCAAAGATGACCAGCATGCGCAAGGCGTCGCGATAGCTGGCTACGGTCGCGGGAGTCGCGTTGCGTTGTTTGGTCAAGCGCCGGCGAAAGTAGGACTCCAGGAGCGGCGCCAGCAGCAGGTGTTCGCTCATGCTGCACCTCCGTCGAGGAAGGCGCGCTCGGCCGCAATGGCGAGAAGATCCGCCGAACCAGTGAGATAGTAAGCTGTATCGCTGTAGCTTGCGTGACCGAGATATGTGGCCAGCAACGGGAGCAACGCCTGAACGTCTGCACGCTGCTGATGCCAAAGGCCGAGACGGGTCACGGCGAACCGGTGCCTGAGGTCGTGTGGCCTTAATGGCTTGCCGCCATCGAAACCAGCAAGCTTGCGGGCCTCGGCAAAGCCATTTTGCAGGCCCGTCGCCGAGAGGCGATTGCCGCGAGAGCTGAGGAAAAAGGCTTGGTCCTTGGGTATGGGAAAAGCGGCATCGCGCTCGTGGGCGTAGCGACGAAGGGCAGCCTGGGTCGTCTTGTGAACTGGAACGAGACGATCCTTGCGGAACTTGGTCTTCCGAACGAGGAGAACTCCATTGGTGAGATCGACGTCGGAACGATCAAGCCTGACCGCTTCGCCCGATCGCAGACCCGAGCTCGCCAACAATCCGATCAGCGTCGCCATCGTCCGGCTCTTGAGAGGGGTCCCCGGCGAAATGCGGTGGCATGCGTCGATGAGCGACGCCAACTCTGCCTCGGTGAGGATACGCGGAGGCGGAATCGCCCTGGATCTGGGGAAAGCTCTGCGCTCCAAGGCTTCGGTTCGCGCGTCATAGACGGCGAGATACTCGTAGAACCGTCGGAGCACGCCGTGACGAGTGACGCGGCTGTTGGCGGCGCCGCTGAACGACAGGGCGAAATCCAGCGCCAACGTTCGCGTGGCGGGCCCATCGAGCTGAGCGCGCTCAACGTACCTCACGAAAGCCCGCAACGTGCCGGCTTGCTTGCTGAAGGCATAGCCGAGGGAGTGGCGCAGTTCGATGTAACGCTCGGCCTTCTCGCCGAGAAACCGGGCGAAGGCGGTCATGCCACGCCTCCCGGAAAGGGGAGCGCGACCGTGGCGAGCTGCGAGGTCGCGACCTTTACGTACAGCGCCGTTGTGTTGATGCTGCGGTGTCCTAGGAGATCGGCGACTTCGTTGATCGGCCTTCGCTGTCCGACAAGTTGGGTGGCTAAGCTATGGCGCAGGAGATGCGCACCGCCGACAAACTCGATCCCACTATGCCGCAACCGCTTCTGTACGATCCTCGAAACAGGCGACGCGCACTTGAATGGCCCTACCGGCGGCGTGAAGGACAGGAATAGGTACGGACTATTCACCTTCGGCCGAGCGCGCAGGATGTAGTCGGCGAGCGCGTCGCCGGCTTCCTTGATGAGCGGGGCCACCCGATCACGCTTGCCCTTGGTGTGCCGGACAAAAACCTCGCCAGTTCGCCAATCGATATCGTGCAGCTGAAGGGCGCGCAGCTCGCCGTTGCGAATGCCCGTGGTGGCGAGCAGCAGCAGGACGGCTCGATCGCGGACGTCGACCGGTGTCGTTGCGCCGATCATGTCGATTGCACGCCGAACGTCTTCCCATGCAAGGCGCGGCGGTAGATGAGCCAAACGCCAGGTGGGCGTCCTGGGGACGACGCGAGCGAGATCCTGGTCGTGGTAGCCAGCCCAAGACAAATACCGAAGAAATGTCCGGATGTGTGAAGTTGCTGCCGTGCGGGTACCGGAGGTCGACGATAGTGACAGCCGATGTTCGACAGCAGCAAGCACATGCTCAGCGGTCAACGCGTCGAGGTCTTGGCCGGGATGATGGTGATGGAACCAATCCAGGAAGCGGCGGCCGCCCAGGAGAACGCCTTCGCGGGACTTTGGCTCCAGTCCTCGCACCCTGCGCAGATAGTCCGAAAAGGAGGTCAGAAGCGGAGCATCCGGATCGTTATCTACACTGCGAACGGAAGCAATGAAGCGTTCTGGAGCCACTCGCCGCGCGTGTACCAGCGCCGACACTGCTCCAATGCGTGGCGACCGCGTTGGAAACTTGCGCAAATAGCTATCAACGACAGCCTGATGGATCGGCATAGGGCCACAACGCGTCGCGGCAAATTGGCTGAAACGAGCAATCCGGCTCAGGTAGATCTTGGCCGACGCTCGCTTGTAACCAAGCGTGAAAAAATGCTCCGCGAGGCGATCCATCTCGCCACCGAGCGCACCGCAACGCAGGCGCTTGAGCACCCCACCATACGAAAAATAGAACTCGAGCATAATGCCCCTCCGGAAAAGTGGCGCAGGGGAATCCCGCGCCCATCGGAGAGGTACGAAATATTATGTGGCGGAAAATTCCGAACCGGGCAGGCCCAGGCTGGCGCCAGGACGGCTCCGCCACATAATCTCGCCCGACACATAAATGCGGATCTCGGCCCAACGTCTCCTGAACCTGCAGAGCGAGGCCTTGCATCCCGCGACGCATTTCGGTCCGTCCGACCGCCAACCAGATCCGCACCTGGCTCGGAACCGGGATCATGAAACGCCCAGCGCCTTCACCATCGCCGCCGCCAGTGCCGGCGGCGTGGTCAGCGGAAACCGCAGCCGCACCTTGCCGGGTGATCTCCAGCTCGATCACCGCTGGTGGCGCCGCCGGCACCGAAGCGACAGGCTCATCGGGAACACCGACAAACTCGGCAAAGCCCGTCTCGCGGGCTCTCACCGTGCGGCGCCACTTATAGATCAGGCTGGTCGCGACATCGTACTGACGCGCCACCGCCGCCACCGTGGCCCCGGGCGCGAATGCCGCGGCCAGTATCCGGCACTGATCCTCTTCACTCCAACGACGCCGCCGCTCCGGCCCGGTCAATAATGTCACATGGCTGATGCTGTGCTGCCAACTGCGCTCGTAAGGACGACCTTAACAGCGCAGCCTCGCTACCGTGCCATGCTCGCGCAAGGCGGCTCTCGCCGGAGGCGTCTGGGCCATGCTGCAAGGATCGCATGCCCGGTCTCGCTCGTGACCATTATAGTCCTGCGGCACCCGGCCTGACGTGCTGAGCGGTGTCGCCGCATGATGTCTCAATATCGAGGCTCACGGCAAACGCTGTCGCCATTGAACGAAACCTGTCGCGTATCGAACACACGAACCATATCCGAAACGTTTGCGTTTCGTGCTCGGCTTGATCTCAAGGCAAAAAGAGAAGGAAGCGCGAACCAAGGGTCCGCCGGCAAACTTGAGTGTCAACTCGCAGCTGCGTGGTCAGGATGGCACCTCACTTGCGCAGGCAACTTTGGAAGCCGTTGTGAGGGTCTGTCCACAACTAGCGGAGATGACTATGGCGATTGGCTCAAAAGGGCTGAATTCCCCGTGCGGTATTGCAGCAGGTAACATATGTATAAACGCCTATTGTTTTAAAGTATGACCTAGCTTCATCGCCTTTGTTCTTGACCCATTGTCATGACAGGTTCGTCACACTGAAAGGCGCAGCGCATTGCGCGTCATTTTTAGATCGTGGGGACAAGGGAAGGGTTCGCTCTTTGACGCCCTTCCCCTTTTTTTATCTTTGAACGGAGATCAAGAATGAACATCACGAGCCTTCTTCTCGGCTCAGTTGCGGCCCTGATTGCAGTTTCCGACGCCCGCGCCGTCGACGCGATCGTCGTCGCCGAGCCAGACCCGGCCGAATACGTCAAGATCTGCGACGTCTATGGTGCAGGCTACTTCTATATCCCAGGCACCGAAACCTGCCTGCGCATCGGCGGCCATGTCCGCTACGACATCGGCTTGGGTGACGTCGGCTCGCTCGCTGGCGCAAAGGCAACCGACCACGAGGACAGCAGCACCAATGCTACTTGGAAGAAGAATGCCCGCTTCACGCTGAAGACTTGGACCAGCCAGGAAACCGAATTCGGCACGTTGAAGACCTATACCGAAACCCGCATGAACTTTGGCAACCGCAACGCTTATTCGGATCCGGACAGTCCTCAAAACTATGCCTCCAACAGAGACCTTAGCCTGACTTTCGCCTGGATTCAGCTTGGCGATCTCCGAATTGGTAAGGACTGGTCGGCCTTCGATATGTTTATTGGCTATCCTGGCAACGTGCTCAATCAGATGCTCGTTCCCTACGGTGATTTCGAAACCAACGTCGTCCAGTACTACTTTGACGCCGGTAACGGCTTTTCGGCCGTGATCTCGCTTGAAGAAGGCGAAGGTGCGGTCGGCACCATTGACAGCTACGTTCCGCACGTGGTCGGCGGCCTGAAATACACACAACAGTGGGGCGCGATCACCGGCGTTGCCTCTTATGATAGCAACTACGAATCGGTGGTCGGCAAAGTCCGCATCGACGTCAATGTCACCAACGATCTGTCCCTATTCGGAATGTTCGGCTACGGCTCCAATGGCAAGCTCAACGATGATTCCACGAACGCAATCGACACTCACGGCCGCGGCTTCTATAAAATTTGGGGCGGCAACTGGGCTTTCTGGGCTGGCGCCACTTACAAGTTCAACGAGACAACTTCATTCAACCTTCAAGTCTCGGGTGATCAGTTCAAGAACTATGGTGTCGCTATGAACGTCGCCTATACGCTCGTTCCAGATTTCACGGTCACAGCCGAAGTCGACTATGACCGCTGCGGCGACTTCGGCGTCGGCATGGTGGACCCTTCCAACGTTAACTGGACTAAAGCCGACAAAAAGAACAGCGTCGGCGGCATCCTGCGTTTCCAACGCTCGTTCTAGCGGATGAAGAGTTGCACCCAGGTAAGAGCGGGGATCAATCCAGGAACACTCTAAGAGAACAAGCGAGGCGAGATTGAAAGTCTCGACCACAGGCCGGCTGGTCGCGCGCGTTCTCGTGCAGATTTGCGGCTTTACGCCGTCGGACGCCGCCCATGTTCTGGGCAAGCAGCCCAACTGGGATCCCGCCGCCGAGCGCCTCGGCGCCAAGCTGTTTGCGCGCCGGCGCGACGGCCGCGGCCAGGCGATCGCGGCGACGCTTGAAGCTATCGCCGGGCGCGTGCTTGTCACGCTGACGCGCGGGTCGGCCGAATATATCCTCGAAACCGCCTTCGCCGAGGACGGGCTGGATGGCGCGGCAACCGTCGCGCACGCGCTGGTGCAGCGCGCGGTCGACGTCCATCCCGGCACTTTGGGGACGGGGAGCGGCGCTGGTGGTCCAACTTGGAGAACGCCTGATGATTTTGGATCTACACCGTCAGGGCCTGTCCGTTGCTGCGCTGTCATATGCAGGCTTTCGACGCGCCATTGGAGGAGTGCCGATCGAGATCCTCTACGATAGAATGAAGACGGCGGTTACGGCGAAGATAAAGAAGGCCACATCATCTACAATCATTCTCTGCTGGCGCTGGCCAAGCGCTTTGGCTTTGCCGGCCGTATTGCGCCAAAACCAAGGGCAGAGTCGAGTGACCATTCCGCTACATCCGCGAGGACTTCTTGCTGGCCCGCAGCTCCCGCAATCTCGACGACCTGAACGACCAATTGCAAGATTGGCTCGACACCGTCGCCAATGCTCGCCTGGGGCACCACGCAACGCATCGTCGGCGAAGCCTTCGCGGCGGAGCAGCCGGAACTTCAATCTCTCCCGGCAGTTCGCTTCGACGCGCTTCTCAAGCTGGAGCGTCGCGTCAGCCATGACGGGCTCGTCTCGATCGGCGGCAACTACTACAGCGTTCCCGATCGCACCCGGCGTCTTGTCGAGGTTCATCAACTTGCCGACTGCATCCGCATTCTGGACGAAGGCAGGCTGGTCGCCAGCCATCCTGTGCTCGAGGGGCGCCGCCAATATCAGAGCGATCCGGCTCATCGTCAGGAGACTGCTCGCCACGCGGCGAGGAAAACCGCCCTGGATATCGCCGTGGGCCGTCTCGGCGACCATGTCGCCCGGCGCTCGCTCGACTTCTATCAGGCCGTCGCCGAGCGACTGGCCGTCGGGGGAAGCCGGCCATCGACAGTATTAGGAAGAGCTTGGTCGGGCTGCGCATGCCGCGCGTGCTCGAAGCGCTCGACGCGACCCTGCGGCGCTTTGAGCAGGGCGGGATCGACGGCGACCAGGCCTTCGACGAACTTCTGGTCGAAGAACTATCTCTACGCGAAAGTCGGCGCATCAATACTGCTCTGATAATGGCGCGCCCGATCACCGTCAAGACACTCGCCGGCTTCGACTTCGCTTTCCAGCCCTCGCTCGATCGCAACCGCATCATGGTGCTGGCCGAACTGACGTTCATCGAGCGGGCGGAGGTAGTCCATCTTCTCGGCCCGCCCAGCACTGGCAAAAGCCACTTGGCGACCGCGCTCGCCAAGGCCGAGTGCGAGGGGCAGCTTCGCGTGCGTATCCGCTATCTATGCCGCACCTCACTGCTCGTCGTCGACGAGATCGGCTATCTCCCTGTCGTGTCTGGCGGCGGCAAGCTGTTCTTCCAGCTCGTCAATGCCTGCTCCGAGAAGGGCGCCATGAATGGGGCGAGGTCTTCGGGGATCCTGTTGTCGCAACCGCACTCCTTGATCGCCTGCTTCACCACGCCGTCGTTATCCAGTTCGAGGGATCAAGCTACCGCCTTAGACAGCGCGCCGATCTCGTCCCCGAGCACGTTCGATCAAAAGCACACATCAACCCGACTCCGCCGCCGAAAAAACGCGGGCGGGCGCCCACAGCGAGATCCGACGATCAAGATGCCGGCTGATCACCGGGCCCATTCGCCTGTCAGCCAGGGAAAATTGGATGCCCACATTCGCGGAAACTTCGGTGCCCATTGACAACGTCGCGCGGCAGCCTCATTAGCGGGCACATCCTGTCTTGCGGGTCCGCGAACCGCGGCCCGGTGACCGCCGCCGTGACGAAGCCATCCAGCGCCGACATGGTGCGCACCAGCGGGCGGGGGTTGGTCTTGGCCGCCATCCAGGCCTCCAGCGCCTCGTCCGGCAGCGCCATGTCATCGATCAAGCTCATCAGGCAACCTCCCTGATGCGCTGAATCAGTTTAAGGGCTGATTGGGCGTTGGTCCCGCGCCGCCGCGACGACAGCCAAGCTCGCTTGCCCCTCAAGGGCCCGCATGAGACCTGTGACCGGGAAAGGCGAAGTCCCGTAAACACCAAGCAAATAGACGCTGTGACCATCAGTGCAGCAATCGCACAGAGATCTTGGCTAACTCCGCGCCGCAAGCTGGCCCAAATATACATCGGCGACGTGTTCTGAGTGCCTGTCAGCATAAATGTGATAGCGATCTCGTCGAAGCTAAGGATGAATACCAGTAGCGCACTGCCTATGATGGCGGTCGTTATGTTCGGAAGAACGACACGAACAAATGTCTCGATTGTTCCAGCGCCTAGAGTCTTTAAGCGCTGATCCGCGACTGTTCCCCACCTAGGCGAGATCCATAACATTGTTGGTATTACCTGCGCCTTAGAGAAGTTCTGTGTGATAACCGCCAAGCTCTGCCGGCATTTCGATCTACCGGGGCCGAACGCTGCATCGATTGAACGATGTTGCGACAAATTCACTCAACGTCACCTTCTCGCGAGCCGTAGGCAGCGGCAGCCGCGGTGTCCGATTGTGCGGCACCATCACTGAGTTATATTAGTCCTATCTGCAGGGCGGGGAGCACGTATGCGCACCTCGCCGATGATACTGGTCGAAGAATTCGTATAAGGCCCGCATTATGGCATCGACATAATGGGCGATGAGGTTGTTGGGATTGGCGCCCTTGATTTCTGCCGCTCACCTCACTTCGTCTATCATGAACTCATCTATCCGGCCGTGCTGACGGATGATGAGCGTAATTGTATCGCAGATGTTTCGAAGAGCTGTTTGCGAGCTCTCGGCCTTGGTTGGGGGCCAACTAACGTTGAACTTCGGTGGACGAAGCGCGGCCCAGTCGTCATTGAAGTCAATCCACGTCTTCCGGGGTCGCCCGCCCCTCAGATGATTCGGCTGGCCCACGGTGTCGATTTGGTCACGGAGCACCTCAAGGTTGTGATCGGCGACAAATGGAATTTGCGCGGAAGCAATTCGCAAATTTCGGCCGCGCGATACTTGGTTGCTGATCGCGATGGCATCCTCGATTGGATCCATGGTGACAGGCGGGCGGCAACTGTATCAGATATCGCCGAGGTCGAATTGTACGTTCAGCCCAAGACGCCGATCATCAGGAGCGGCGGTGTGCGAGATTGTGTCGGACATGTCATCGCCGCTTCACGTAGCCGCGCACTGACCCATTCGGTGCTTCAGCGGGCCGTCAACTTAATTAATTGGTCGATAACGTCTTTCCAGGCGAAAGCAATAGTCAGCATCCCGACATCTCGGCATCACTGGTAAAGAACGCCGCTAAAAATTGATAGAACGATCGGAATACCTATTTTCGATGGCTTGGAACCTATACTAAGCTATCGCGGACACAATCCCAGGAGCGAGCCAGTACACTCCATCGATGTTGCATTCGCGTTGCGACAGGCTGATAGTCATCTTTTTGATGACTTTGAAGCTGGCGCCGGCTACGGGTGCGCGCTGCGGACCGCCCGGCGCAATGGCTACCGCGACAGGGACTGAGAGGCTCGGGCCGGAACGGTCGACCTGTGCATCCCCAAACTGAGGAAGGGCTCCTACTTCCCCAGTTTCCTGGGAGCCTCGCCGCATGGCTGAGAAGGCGCTGACGGCCGTCATCCGGAGGCCTTACGCCTCAGGCATCTCGACCCGCTCTGGTTAAAGCGATGGGCATGAGCGGCATCTCGAAGAGCCAGGTGTCGCGGCTGCGCGAAGAAATCGACGGCAAGGTGAAGGCCTTCCTCGAACGGCCGATCGAAGGTGACTGGTCATACCTATGGATTAATGCCACTTACGTGAAGGTTCGGCGGACGCATTGTCTCCGTCCTGTCCCGTGGGCGTCAACACCGACGGCCGGCGCGAGGTGCTTGGCATGGAGATTCCTATGCCCAAACTTCTATAGGGGCGGCGTCGGTCTGAGGAGATAAAAAGCATCGTTAATAACGAATCCGTCGAGATCTGCGGCTCTGGAATAGTTCAGCAAGTCGCTTGCACGATTAATAAACCCAGCACCGTTGAAGTTTAGTGATGTATTGCAAAGCACTCCTACCCCGCTTCTCTCCTTGAATGATTTAAGTAGCTGAAACAGTCGACAGTTTTGCTCTTGTGAAACAGTCTGTACCCGCGCTGTGCCGTCAACATGGGTAACGGCCTCCAATCGGTTATCGAGAACCTTCTGGAAGAGAAGCATGTAGGGCGACGGGATTGCCAAGTCGAAGTGGAGCCCAACGTCCTCTTCAAGGCAAACCGGCGCGATCGGGCGGAAACCTTCCCTGTTCTTGATGCGGTTCAACCGCTCATGGATTGCCTTTGAGAAAGGCGCCGCGAGAATCGACCGATTGCCGAGCGCCCGCGGCCCGATTTCGCAATTCCCTTGGACCCAGCCGATCACCTTCTCGCTGAGCAACGCCGAGGCTACCTGGTCGTAGTCGAGTGGATGAACCTCAAGTCCAGTCCGGTCGATGTCGTCTAGCGTGAAAGGCTGACCTGAATAGACGTCCCATTTGACCTTCGCATTACCGGTGAAATGCCGCATCGCGTCGACTGCGGTCCCGATTGCTGAGCCTGAGTCATTTGCGCACGGCGGAATAAAGACATCGGAAAAGAGCTTCGTTTCGACCCATCGGCGGTTCCACTCGCAATTTAATCCGCACCCGCCGGCAATCAGCAGCGGGAACCCCTTTGTTAGGTTCTTCTTCGCAAATGCGTGGAACGATTCGAAAATGGCGTCTGACACTCGCCTGGCGAGGTTGGTGAACTTTTGATGGGTTACTCCGATGTTGTAATAGGGTGAATTTCGCAAGTCCTCCTTGCTCAGCGAGCGCTCCATACTTTGACGTGGAAGCAAAAATTCAATCAGCGTTTTCTCGTCCGGAGTGGGCGATCCGGTCTGCCCATAAGCGCAAAGTGCCATGAGCTTGCCGGGATCTTCGTAGCGCAACTTCCCTTTGGGCAAGGTAAATGTCGGGTCCGCCAGTGCATATAGGAAAGCATATTTGTCGCCAGGGGTCGCCATCACTTTTCCCAAATGCACGACCTGCAGGCGCTCGTCGATTTCATAGAAATCGCCGAGCGCTCCTTCCCAGATCAGTGCATAACAAGGCACTCCGGCGGGGAATGGCGACATGCCATAGGAGGCCCAAAAGTGCGAGCGCTCGTGAGTCGAGGAATAGACATGCACCTTCTTGCCGAAGATCGTCTTCTTGCCTACAATTTCCGACCCATGAGTGATGCCCTTGTAGCCTGCTCCGACGGAGCAGTCGCTAGTGAATCCCGTCTTCGTCCAGCCACTGATAGCGATCACATCCGGAATGGCGTCGAGACGGCTAGTGGCGTCGAGAACTGAGGTCGAGGTGATGGCCGAATATCTAGGAAAATTATCCTTTTCGGCTTCATATGAGTAGATGAGCTCGGCTGCTGATGCATCCAGTGCTGCAATCGTTCCATCATGACCCGGTTTCAACGAAATTATCCTCATGATTGTCGAGCTCCTGCAAATTAAGTTTACGAAGGCTGGATTGATAAAATACTTTCATTGATTAAAGGACAAGCTACGATCTTTTGCTTCCCACTATACGCCTTGGATTCGATCGTGCTCGCCTGGGAGAATCGATCAGCCGCGTATACGCCGCCTCGAAAGCTCTAAGCCCCATCCGATAGGCAGCAGGATCGACTCGATATCCTTCCTCAGGCGAATGTGTTGGCGGTAACCCTCACCTGCGATAGGATCTGGACTTGTAATGTTGTCAGCGACGACGCAGGCTGATCCAGCCAGCTTTGGATAGAGAGCGTCAAAGGCTGAAATATAGTAGCTGGTCCAGAGATCGATCAGGCAGAACTCGATTCCCCCCTCTAAGGTTCCTATTGTTTTAATCGCGTCTTCCGAGCGGAAAACAACGTGATCCTGCAGTCTAGCTCGTCTCAGCATGTCGTTTGCGAAGGTCTGTTTTTCTGCATCGAAGTCGCAACTCGTCACCATCCCGCCATTTGTTCGCGCTGCCTCGGCCAGGTAGATTGTCGAATGGCCATAGGCCGTCCCAAGCTCAAGAATGCTGCGCACCTTGGACGCCTTAAGAAGCGAATTAAGGAACCTGCCGGCATCAGGTCCGACCGAAAGCAGAACGGCCTGCGGCGAATCCGTTGAAGGCAATAGCACACCTAGGTCGCGTAGATATCTGCCTCGTACTCAACTAGCACTTTTTGAACGTCTGGATGCATTTCGCCTCTCACGGAATAAAAAAGCAAAACGATAGTATATAAGTTATTTCTATTATCGCCAACTCACCAGCAAAGCACCTATGCAAAAAGGCGTGAAACCGGCCACGTTCTGTTATCTCGATACGCTATCATAGGAAGAACTATGCTTCAATAAGCAACAATGTTAAGTTTTTCTTTCGATTACATTTAGAGTACATGATTTGATTATGATATTTTGGTGCGATGCGCCTGGACGGCGCGTTGATATAGACCCGAAGTTCGATCACTACGCTGCCGAATGACTGTGGTCGGCGCAGTTCGGCAAGGTCCCTTCCCGGATTGCGCGAAGCCAGAGGGCGTACACGGTATGCATTACTTGATATTGCACGCGTCGCACAGTGCGGTGATGGGATTGCGGGGTCCGATCGCGCCGTCCTTCGAAGGTGATCGAAGACGGGATCAACAACGCTGCTACAATGCAGCAGCGTCGCCGCTGCCCAGCATTCGGTCGCTATCCGCAGTCACGGTGCAAGACTTGAGTCAAGCGATTCCAGGATTGCCCCCCTTGGCGAACTGAAGAACTGACCCCTTCATTCGCCGGGTGTTTCGTCGATATGGAGCGCCGATCCGGTCTCTGCGGAAGGCCGGGATAGTGCTTACGCAAAGGCGATAGCGTTGCCCGTATGGTGATTGCGGTGGAGTTGGGGTGAGGAAGGCGATCCCAGGATCGCCGTTGGGGCAATGGGGTCTCCAAAAAGACGCTTCCCCACTCTCCCGCAGAACGATTGCAAGTGATTAAATCGATCCTCCTCGTAGCGCCGCGACACCAGCTGGAAAAGCAGATGGGCGGTGCCAACAGCTCAACTCGTCGATGACCAACAATTTCGCGACAGCGTCGTCAAGTGTTTGGCGAGCGAGCGACCGGCCTGCACCTTGGCTACATCGCCACCAGTGTCGACGCCGTGACGAACTGGGCATTGTAGTTTGGTGGGCGAGGCTCACAGGAACATGCCCGCTCCAGGCAGATGGCGCTCATAGCGCAGAGCGTTTTAGGCCTTGCGCTGCAAACCGGACTTGCGGGCGATCCATCGACAGCCGTCTGCCTTGACGGGAGGCCATGACCGATATCTGCAGCTCAAGCTTTCGAGCAGGCTCTCTTGACTGATGCCGGCTGCGAATGTTGTGCGTCGTTTGCCGCAAATCGCCTGGAGATGACGGGCTTTTGCGCCTAGTCTAGTGCCCGTCCACAAACGGTAAATTGCTGATATTATTGGAATAATTTCAGTATTTCGACAGGCAAACCCCGGCGATTTCAGGTACGCTTTAGTTTCAAGCGACTGATTCTAAAGACAAACCGCAACCGCCGGAGCCGACAATGCGCCAAGAACGCACCGTCCAGGCCAGTATATTTGATCTTTTCGCCGAACACGAGATCGGCCGTGAGCTCAGCGCGATGTCGCAGTGGCTGGACGAGCATCGCGATCTGTTGAACCTGGTGACGCGGGACCTGCGCCGGCATGGGGTCAAGGAAACCGGTCGCACAGGTCTGCCGGCGGAAGCGGTGCTGCGTTGCGCGCTGCTTAATACCGCCAGTTGAGTTATCAAGAGCTGGCCTTCCATCTGGAAGACTCTGCCTCGTTCCGTGCCTTTGCCCGGCTGCCGTGGGGGTGGAGCCCGAAGAAGTCTGTGCTGCACAAGACGATCAGTGCGATCCGGGCCGAAACCTGGGAAGACATCAATCGCATGCTGCTGGCGAGCGCCCGCCAGGACGGGGTCGAAACCGGCAGCGTCATGCGGCTCGACAGCACCGTCACCGCGGCGCTGATCCACGAGCCGAGCGACAGCAGCCTCTTGTGGGATGCCGTGCGGGTGATGGTGCGCTTGCTGCAGCAGGCGGATGCACTGGGCAGCGCCATCCCATGGCACGATCATTGCCGCGCGGCGAAGAAGCGGGCCCGGACGATCCAGTATGCCCGCGGCCGCCCCAAACGGGTCAAGCACTACCGCGAGCTGCTCAAGATCACCTGCAAAACCCTGGGCTATGTCGAGCAGGCGCCGGCGCAATTGCCCCTGGCGGCGGGCCCGGCCGGCCAACTGTGGCAGGTCCAGATCCGCCACTACCGGCCGCTGATTGAACAGATCATCGCCCAGACCGAGCGGCGGGTCCTGGCCGGCGAGGCGGTGCAGGCCGGCGACAAGCTGGTCAGCTTGTTCGAGCCGCATGCCGACATCATCGTCAAGGGCAGCCGCGACGTCGATTATGGCCATAAGCTCAATTTGACCACCGGCCGAAGCGGACTGATCCTTGACCTCGTCATCGAAGCCGGAAACCCGGCCGACAGCGAGCGGTTCTTGCCGATGCTGGAGCGCCACATCGGCATCTGGGACCAGGCGCCGCGGCAGGCGGCGGCCGACGGCGGCTATGCCAGCCGCGAAAATCTGCGCCGGGCCAAGGCCTACGGCGTGCGCGACATGGCCTTCCACAAGAAGAGCGGCCTCAAGGTCGAAGACATGGTCAAAAGCAAGTGGGTCTATCGCAAGCTGCGCAACTTCCGCGCCGGCATCGAGGCCGGCATCTCCTGCCTCAAGCGTGCTTACGGTTTGGCGCGTTGCACCTGGCGCGGGCTCGACCACTTCAAGACCTATGTCTGGTCCTCTGTGGTGGCTTACAATCTCGCACTCTTCACCCGCCTCAAACCGGTCTGACGCCACTCATCGGGTCGCCTTCAGTGGCACGCCGGCAGGCGTCGGCCAATACCCTATGCTGGCATGGCCGCTGCAAATGCTCTCGCTCGCCGATGCACGCTCGTGCCATCACGCGCTGCCAAGAAGCACCGATGGCGCAGCCAGAACGACCCTTCAAACCCCAGCAAAACCGGCCTTTATGGACGCGCACTAGTCTAGTTCGTCGACACGCGCTTCCAGCGGAAGAAGCATGACGGGCACGTCAGCCGAGGCGATCCGTGACGATGGCATGAGGTAGGCACGAAAAGCAGCGAGCCCAGCATCAAGATTGCCAGGCTCGCCGCCAGCCCGCTGCAACGCGCTCAACTCGTCACAGACGCCCTGATCATGGCAATCTAGAGGAGAGGCAAGCCTGACAGCCTGCTGCACCACTCCGACCAGGGATCGCAATACATCAGCGAGCAGTTCCAGCGGCTGATGACCGATCACGGCATCATCTGATCGATGGGCCGGTCGGGTAAGGTCTGGGACGATGCTGCGATGGAGAGCTTCTTCTCGTCGCTCAAGACCGAGCGTACGGCCCGCAAAGTCTACAGGAAATGACGCCAGGGCGGACGTGTTCGACTACATTGAGCGCTTCTACAACCCTTGGCGGAGGCACTCGACACTAGGCTATATGAGCCCCGTCGAGTTCGAGGAGAAAGCTATCCTAGCTTAACTGCGTGTCCGAAAAACCGGCAGCAGGCCAAGGCCCCCTTCTCTGAGGCTGAGTTGGAGCTGCTCTCGTTAGCGAGTTTGCAAGCCCCGTTACGATCTGCGGGGAACGAACGACGCGGGTTAACTACATCTGCTGGAGGAAGCTCAATGCCCCACCCATGTGCGCGCGGCAAGGCAAGCGAATGTGCTTATATCAACGATCCTCTCCCTCGTCGAATACGCCTTTGCCGCGCAAAAGGAACCAAGTGATTCGCTTCAGTTAAACTGCGGGCCATTGAGTGTGGGTGCTGTCGCGGCCGGTCAGAGGCGGCGGTATACTCGCCGAGCGCGAACAAGAAGGCGTGGGATCGGCCTGATTGGGTGTTGGAGGCGCGGGCTGATGACGATCGCACAGCTAGCCCACCCGACCGCCTTGGCACCCTTCAACATCGCCATTGTGCCGAGTGCGATTGCTAAACCTGGGAAATTCAGGTAGCCCGCAATCAGGGCAATTGAAAAGTAGAATACACCCTTTGCATTCTCGGACCAACATAGGCGACAGGCAGTGTCCTCGGCCTTGGTGCGGGCCCAACGGAGCCGGCGCCTAGCCAACAATCTTGCTCTCTCAATCATCGACACCGATCTCCCGGGTCAATCGCGGCTCCGGGGCGAGCCTACACCCTCGCACCTACCGTGATCGCTTTCCAAAATGATACAAAGTGATGGCGATTCTAAAGCTCGCAGAATATGAGCAAGATGGCGAGCGCATATTTGAGCTACTTTTGGTTCTCTCCCCTCTTTTTGAGACGACCGCACTGGCGGTGTAGGTGCCGTTGGTCCTGGACAGCGGAGAACAGAACAAGTAATCGAATGAAAAGCCAGAATGCGGCGCGGCGATCAAGGTGAGAGTGCAGCGTCAATCAGGATGAGAACGCCGCTGGGCGGGAACGTAGGGAGGGCGTAGCCCGACCGGAGTTTCCGTCCAGCGGCGGCGGCCCGTTTTCAGGGTCT
>NZ_JBZEGV010000044.1:0-39406 GCF_058312955.1 Mesorhizobium sp. LEGMi-168a | reverse complement strand
GGCGAGGCTGGTTCTGCTGTCATGGCAATCCCCTTCAGAGTGGTTGGTAGCAAACCGACTCTGATCTCACACAAGCCGCTGTCCACTACTCATCATGGGATCTTGTGGGAGAAGGTGGATCGGCGCGACAGCGCCGAGACGGATGAGGGGTGTTCCAGCGGAGTGAGGCGTCGGCATTCCCTGGAACACCCCCTCATCCGTCGCCTCCGGCGACACCTTCTCCCACAAGGAGAAGGGGAAAGCTGCCGTCACGGCATCAGCTGATATTCATAAAGCTTCTGGTACAGCCCGCCCTGCTTGAGCAGGGTCTTGTGGGGACCGCTTTCCTGCACCTTGCCGTTCTCCAGCACCACGATCGTGTCGGCTTGGTGCACGGTCGATAGCCGATGGGCGATGACGATCGTCGTGCGTCCGACCGTGAGCTGCTGCAGCGCGTCGCGGAACAAGGCTTCCGATTCTGCATCGAGCGCGCTGGTCGCCTCGTCGAGCAGCAGGATCTCGGCATTGCGCAGCATGGCGCGCGCGATCGAGATGCGCTGGCGCTGGCCGCCGGAGAGCAGCGATCCGTTCTCGCCCACTTCCGTCTCGTAGCCCTTGGCCATGGCGCTGATGAAGTCATGCGCGTTCGCTGCCTTGGCGGCGGCGATGACCTCTTCGTCGGTCGCGCTCTCACAGCCGAGGCGGATATTGTGCATGATGGTGCCGGCAAACAGGAACGTGTCCTGGCTGACATAGGCGATCTTCTGCCTGAGCGAATCGAGCGTGGCGCAGGAAATGTCCTGGCCGTCGAACTCCACCTTGCCGCTCTGCGGGTCGTACATGCGCATGATCAGGTTGAGGATCGTCGACTTGCCGCTGCCGGAAGGCCCGACCAGCGCCGTCATCTTGCCGGCGGCCAGCGTCAGGTCGAAACCTTCGAACACCGGAGAACTCTCGGGATAGGCGAAGCCGACATCCTCGAACCGGATTTCGCCCGGTCCGGGCAGCAACGGCTTGGCGTCGGGCTTTTCCGCGAGCGTCAGCGGCCGGTCGGCGAGCTGGAACATCATGCGCACGCCGACGATGCCGGTTTCCAGCGCAATGCGCACGCGCGCCAGGCGCTTTGCCGGCTCGTAGGCAAGCAGCAGCGCGGCGATGAAGGCCATGATGTTGCCCGGCATCTGGCCGCCTTCCAGCACCAGGAAGCCGCTGACCAGCACCGCGCCGGCGATTGCGAGCCCAGCAAGCGTTTCCATCACCGGGCTGGTCGCTGCCTCCAGTGTGGCGATGTTGTTGGCGCGGTTCTGGACGTCCGACACGGCCTTGTACATGCGCTTGCGCATCGCGCCTTCGAGATTAAAGGATTTGACCACACGCACGCCGATCGCCGTTTCCTGCATCACATGGACGATCTGACCGAGCGAACGGAACTCCATCTTGGCAATCTTGCGGACGCGCTTCAGGATACGGTTGACGCCATAGATGGCCACCGGCCCGACGACGAAGCAGATCAGCGACAGCGCCGGTTGTTGCCAGACCATGACCGCGACCAGGACAATCAATGTCACCAGATCGCGCACGTAAGATGTCACGACGAGGTCGAGCACGCTGCGCGCGGCCTGGGCGTTGTTGGTCATGCGCGCGATCAGTTCGGACGATGAGGTGGCATGATAGAACTCGATGCCTTGCGCCAGGATCCGGTCATAAATCTTGCGCTGCCGGTCGGCGATAATGGCGTTGCCCACCCGGCTCATGAAATAGGCCTGGACGAAATTGGCGACGCCCTTGAGCAGGAAGATCACCGCGACCGCTGCCGCGATCAGGTTGACGCGGTCGATCCGCTTGTAGATCACGAATTCGTTGGTGATCTCGCGCAGGATCCAGGCGCTGGCGCCCGTCATGGCGGCCACCACCAGCATCGATACTATGGCGGCGCCATAGCCGAATTTATGCTCGCGGAAGGATTCCCTTACGAGCCTCGCGACGAGACGCTGGTTTTCCGTCGAGCGGAAGAAGCGAAACAAACGGCCGATCCCATGCCTATGAATTTCGGATTCGCCACGAGGGCGAGAGGCGGCTTATAGAGCGAGTTGCCGCCGGATGGAACCTTCGCGACCGGGGAAAGAAACCGCTGCAGCCGGGTGTCTTTTCAGCCACCATAAGGTGCTGATTCTTCAAGGGGATGACGACAGATGGATTTCGACCTCATTGTGCGCGGCGGCACGCTGCCGGATGGCAAGGTTGCCGATATCGGCATCGCCGGCGAGATCATTGCCGCGATCGAACCTAAGCTGCAGGGACCAGCGCGGAGCGAGATCGACGCGCGCGGCAATCTCGTCTCGCCGCCCTTCGTCGACCCGCATTTCCATATGGACGCCACGCTCTCCTACGGCATTCCGCGCATCAACGCTTCCGGCACACTGCTTGAGGGCATCGCGCTCTGGGGCGAGTTGAAGCCGCTCTTGACCCATGAGGCCGTGCGCGACCGCGCGCTCGCCTATTGCGACTGGGCGGTGTCGATGGGCCTGCTCGCGATCCGCACCCATGTCGATGTCTGCGACGACCGGCTGCTCGCAGTGGAAGCGCTGCTCGACGTCAAGAAAACGGTCGCCCCCTATATCGACCTGCAGCTGGTCGCCTTCCCGCAGGACGGGCTTTATCGCTCGCCGACGGCGCGCGAAAACACCATCCGTGCGCTGGATATGGGCGTCGACATTGTCGGCGGCATCCCGCATTTCGAGCGCACCATGGCCGATGGGACGCGCTCGGTGACGGAGCTTTGCGAGATCGCCGCCAAACGCGGCCTGATGGTCGACATGCACTGCGACGAGACCGACGACCCGCTGTCGCGCCACATCGAGCAGCTTGCCTATGAAACGCAGCGGTTGGGCCTTAAGGGCAGGGTGGCCGGCTCGCATCTCACCTCGATGCATTCGATGGACAACTACTACGTCTCCAAGCTCCTGCCGCTGATCGCCGAAGCCGGCGTTTCGGCAATTCCCAATCCGCTGATCAACATCATGCTGCAGGGCCGCCACGACACCTTCCCGAAGCGGCGCGGCCTGACTCGGGTGAAGGAGATGCTGGCGCTCGGCATCCGTGTCGGCTGGGGCCAGGACTGCGTGCTCGACCCCTGGTATTCGCTGGGCACCGCCGACATGCTCGACGTCGCCTTCATGGGCCTGCATGTCGCGCAGATGTCGAGCCCGGCCGACATGGCGCGCTGCTTCGACATGGTCACCAACGTCAACGCCGCCATCATGGGCCTTGATCACCTGGGTCTAGCGGTTGGCAAGCGGGCCAGCCTCGTCGTGCTCGATGCCGGCAATCCGATCGAAGCGGTGCGCCTGCGCCCTGAGCGCCTTTGCGTCATCGCCAGGGGCAAGGTGGTTGCGGAACGAGCGAAGCAGGAA
The DNA here is from genome assembly GCF_058312955.1 of Mesorhizobium sp. LEGMi-168a. NCBI lineage: Bacteria > Pseudomonadati > Pseudomonadota > Alphaproteobacteria > Hyphomicrobiales > Phyllobacteriaceae > Mesorhizobium > Mesorhizobium sp. LEGMi-168a. Next base: position 36,014 of record NZ_JBZEGV010000044.1, on the reverse strand, counting down.
ACCAGGCTTTCGATTTCCGGACGGCCGGCGCAGGTCAATCGGAGGCACAGAACCGCTTAATTGTTGAGCGTGGAGCAAGGAACGAAGCGACGCGTAAGGCCATGACGTGGTCGAAGGATGCGGCTGCGCAAAGTGAGATTTGTAGCGATCCTTCGCGCCCCCCTCTGTCCTGCCGGACATCTCCCCCACAAGGGGGGAGATCGGCAGCTCCGCCGCCGGCGCCATTCCTGCAATGTCGGTGATTGGCGAAGGCCGGCGTGACGGCCAATCTCCCCCCTTGTGGGGGAGATGTCCGGCAGGACAGAGGGGGGCGCTGTCCCGCCAGCCTCTCAAAGTTTCTGCATCGCCGCAACGCCCTGCACAACAACACTAGAACCAGCCGATTTCCGCCGCTGGTCTCACCGATTGCTGGAATTTCCCTCGTCAAAGCGGCTACTTGCGGCTAGGGAGCCGGCATGGCTCAGTCCTTCGCCCGCAATTTCACGATCAGGAACGTCCTGCTCGCCGGCATCCTTTTGATGCTGGCCGGCGATTTCATGTTCGCGCTGAACGACGCGATGGGCAAATGGCTGGTGGCCTCCTTCTCCGTCGGCCAGGTGGTGCTGATCCGCTCCATCGGCGCCTTCATCGTGCTTGGGCCGATGATCGCCAACCAGGGCGCGGGCAAGCTGTTCGACATTGAAAGACCTGTGCTGCAGCTCTTGCGCGTCGTGGCGACCACGCTCGACACCGGGCTCTTCTACGCCGCGGTCGTCTATCTGCCGCTCGCCGACGTGATGAGCTTCTACATGGCCGGACCGATCTATGTCGCGGCGCTCTCGCATCTCCTGCTTGGCGAGAAGGTCGGCTGGCGCCGCTGGCTGGCGATCCTGGTCGGTTTCTGCGGCGTGCTGATCATCCTGAAGCCCTCCTCGGCGGCGTTCTCGCTGTCGTCGGCCTATGCGCTGATCGGCAGTATTGCATTCGGCTTCGCCATCATCCTCAGCCGGCGTTTGCGTGGAACGAGTGACACGACACTTGTCACCTGGCAGACCATCGGCACGCTGATTGTCGGCGGCACGCTCACCGTCGGCGCCTGGCGGACCCCGACCGCGCTCGATTTCGGCGCCATGCTTTTGCTCGGCATCGTCTCCTGCGCCGCCCATCTGATGATCACCCGGGCGCTCAAGCTGGCGCCGGCCTCGACGCTGGCGCCGCTGCATTACAGCCTGCTGCTTTGGGCAATCGTCTTTGGTTTGGTCTTCTTCGGCGACATGCCGAGCACCCGCATCCTCGTCGGCTCGGCCATCGTCGTGCTCGCCGGCATCTTCATCTTCCACCGCCAGAAGGTGGTCGAAACCGTGGTACCGCCGGAGAATGTGCCGAAGGGCGTCAATTAGGTTCAGGACTCAACCAGCCCGGATGGCCGCGAGGTGCCGTGAGAATTCAGCCGTCTCCATGAGCGCCTTGCAGCGGGCGAAGCGGCCGTCGGCATAGGCGCGGAAATCGTCGACCGGATTGTTGTTGGCGAGCTGGATCAGCCCCCACAGCGTCCAGAGCAGGTCGCACATCGCCTTGTAGATGACGACGCTGCCGCGCTCGGCCGGTTTTGCCTCGCCGCCGAAATAGGCGCGCATCAGCTGTTCGTCCTGGGCGGCGTCGAATCTACCTTCGACAGAGAGGTCGCCAAGATCCCACAGCGGATCGTTCATGCCGGAATATTCCCAGTCGACGATCCACATCCGGTCGCCCGTATCGAGGAAGTTTTCGCACAGCGGATCGCAATGGCAGGCGGCAAGCTGGATAGGGTGCGCGGCAAGTGCGGCGCGCACGCTGCCCGCCTCGCGCACCACGTCGTGATAGCCGGGCGGCAGCGCGACATCCTTGGTCGACAGCACCTTCAGATAGTCGTCGATCATCGCGAACAGCTCGAAGCGGAACGGAAAGACCGCGCCGGAAGAATGCAGCTTGCGGAAGGCCTCGCCGGCGCGGGCCGCGCTGCCCGGCCTCGCCTTGAATTTTTCCGGCGACATTGTTTCAGCGCCGGCGATGAAGCGCGTCGCCATCACGCCCGACGCTGGATCGGAAAAGAGCACCTCTGGACTGACGCCGGCCTTCGCCGCCTCCTGCGCCGCCACCGCCTCGTTGGCGCGGTTGATATATTCCTCCGTGCCCTTGCCGGGGATGCGCAGGCAGATGTCTCCGGCCCTGTAGACGCGGTTGGTGAGACCACCCAGACGCTCAAGCGGGCCGTCGTAGCCGGCAAGCATCGGGATTGCGGCCAGCGCCGCGCGCGCCTCGTCCATCGTCATCCCCCTTTTAACCTTCACGTCATGTTTATGGCGGAACGGTTCCACAGTTTTCGCCGCTTGGCTACCATGGGTAGACGCGAATCGGCAGTGGGAGCGGCCATGACGGACGGCAAGCACAACAGCGCGCTGGGTGCCGCTTACGCGGCAACTCGGCCGGAGGAAGTCGCCGCCATCTACGACAGCTGGTCCGAAACCTATGACGCCGACATGTCGGCGGCCGGCTATCGCCATCCGACGATCTGCCTGGCGCTGCTTGCCCGGCATCTGCCGCGCGGCGCCGAACCCTTGCTCGATGCCGGCGCCGGCACCGGCCTGATCGGCGAGTGGCTCGCCATCACCGGCTATCCACAAGTCGAGGCGCTCGACATCTCGCAAGGCATGCTGGACAAGGCCGGCGCAAAGGGCGTCTACACGGCGCTGCATCGGCTGGCCCTGGGCGGTGCTTTGCCCTTCGCCGACGGCGCCTATGCCGGCATCGTCTCGGCCGGCGTGTTCACTTCAGGCCATGTCGGGATCGAAGGTCTGGACGAACTGATCCGCATCTGCCGTCCAGGCGGCGTCATCGTGCTGACGGTCAAGAACACGCTCTGGCAGGCCGGCTTTGCCGAGCGTATCGCCGAGCTGGAAGCACAACGCACCATAACCCGCTTAGAAGAGACACGGCCCTACGCCTCGATGCCCGGGGAAACCGATACGGTGCCGAGCAGAGGGCTGGTGCTGCGCGTTATTTAGGAGCGCTGCCATCGACGGTTTCGACGTGCAAGAAGAGCGCCGGCGCTGCGGCCAGCCCCTTCTCCCCGTCACTATACGGGGAGAAGTGCCCGGCAGGGCGATGAGGGGCAGCGCTGGCTTTCGACGATTAACGCGTCCAGCTTCAAGTCGAGGCCCGATGCCCCGATTTTGCTTATCCTATCCAGCGCTGGCGCCGCCCCTCACCTGCCTGCCGGCATCCTCTCCCCGTATAGTGACGGGGAGAGGGGCGCTGTGTCGGCGGTTACGCCAATCGCCAAAGTTGCAGTATGAGAGCGGCGCGGGGAGCGCGCCGGACGCGAGCCAGCCCTAGCTCCTGATCTTCTCCCCCGCCGGATCATACATCGGCTCGAGATGGATCTTTGCCGCCGTGCGCTCCATCGCCACCACCAGCTCGTAGTTGCCGGAGGCGAGAAAGTCGTCGCTGACGCCGTCGGCATTGCGCACATAGCCATAGCCGATGTTCTTGGCCACCGTGTAGCCATAGCCGCCGCTGGTGAGATAGCCGACCGGCTCGCCATTGCGCAGGATCGTCTCGCGTCCGACCAGGACGACCGCCGGGTCGTCGACCATGAAGCCGGCAAAGCGTTTTGTCGGTGGCTTGCCGGCCGCCGTCTCCAGCGCCCGCCGCCCGACGAAATCGGTGTTCTTCCGAAGCTTCACCGCCCAGCCAAGGCCGGCTTCCTGGGGCGTGTCGTTCGGCGTGATGTCCGACCCCCAGGCCCGGTAGCCCTTTTCCAGCCGGAGCGATTCCAACGCCCGGTAGCCGACCGGCCGGATGCCGTATTTTTTTCCGACCGCCATCAGCGCGTCGAAAATCTCGGCCGTCGCCGCGATCGGCACATGCAGTTCCCAGCCGAGCTCGCCGACATAGGTCACCCGCAGCGCCCGCACGGTGTTGCCGGCAATTCTGATCTCGCGCGCGTGGCCGAAGGGGAAAGCGGCGTTGGAGACATCGGCGTCCGTCACCGCCGAAAGCACGTCGCGGGCGCGGGGGCCCATCAGCGACAGCGTGCCGAAATCCTCGGTGACGTCTTTCAGCTTGGCGTCGAGACCTTGGCCGATATGGTCGCCGATCCACGAAAGATCATGCGTGCGGAAGCCGGTGCCGGTGACGACGTAGAACCGGTCCTCGCCAAGCCGCGCCACGGTGAGATCCGCCTCGATGCCGCCGCGCGTGTTGAGGAGCTGCGTGTAGGTCAGCCGCCCGACCGGCTTGTTGATGTCGTTGGCGCAGATCCAGTCGAGCGCCTTCAGCGCGTCGGCGCCGGCCATTTCGTATTTGGCGAAGGAGGACTGGTCGAAGATGCCGACTTTTTCACGCACATGGCGGTGCTCGTCGCCGACCGGGCCGAACCAGTTCTGCCGCCCCATCGAATAGATGTCTTCAGGTGTGACGCCGTCCGGCGCGAACCAGTTCGGCCGCTCCCAGCCGAGTTTGGAGCCGAACACGGCGCGGTGTGTCTTCAGCCGCTCGTAGAGTGGCGAGACGATGCGCGGCCGGCCCGAGAGATATTCCTCGTGCGGGAAGCCTACCGTGTAGTGCTTGCCATAGGCTTCGAGCGTACGGTCGCGAACCCAGTCGCGGTCGCGGTGCAGATTGGAAAAGCGCCTGATGTCGACCACCCAGAGATCGAGCGGCGCTTCGCCGTCGACCACCCACTGCGCCAGCACCCAGCCGGCGCCGCCGCCGGATGCGATGCCGAAGGCGTTGAAGCCGGCACCGACGAACATGTTGGCGCATTCGGGCGCGACGCCGAGAATGAAATTGCCGTCCGGCGTGAAGCTCTCCGGCCCATTGATCATCTGCTTGACGCCGGCGTTGGCAAGCGCCGGCACGCGCTCGATCGCTTGATGCATATGCTGCTCGAAATGATCGTAATCGTCGTCGAACAGGCGGAACTCCCAGTCGTTGGGGACGTCGCCGCCAGGAAGCTCAGTTGCCCAGGCCTGTGGGTTCGGCTCATAGCCGCCCATCACCAGTCCGCCGACCTCCTCCTTGAAATAGGTGCGGCGGTCAGGGTCGCGGATCGTCGGCGCGTCATTGGCGAGCCCCTCGATCCTCTCGGTGATGATGTACTGGTGCTTGACCGGCTGCAGCGGCACGTTGATGCCGGCCATCGCGCCGACCTGACGTGCCCACTGCCCGGCGCAGTTCACCACCTTGTCACAGGCTATGTCGCCCTTTTCGGTTTTCACAGCGGTGATGCGGCCATCCTTCATCTCGAAGCCGGTGACGCGCACGTCCTCGAACAGTTTGGCGCCATGCATGCGCGCGCCCTTGGCGAGCGATTGCGTGATGTCGGAGGGGCTCGCCTGGCCGTCTGTCGGCAGCCAGGAGGCGCCGACGAGGTCGCTTGTTTCCATCAGCGGCCACATGCGCTTCACCTCGGCCGGCGAAAGCAGTTGCATGTCCATGCCGAAGCTCTTGGCGGTGGTCGCCAGCCGCTTGAACTCGGTCCAGCGGTCGGCGTTGGTGGCGAGCCGCAGGCATCCGGTCATCTTCCAGCCGGTCGCCAGCCCGGTCTCGGCTTCGAGCCCCTTGTAGAGCTCGACCGAATATTTGAGCACACGCGTGATCGAGGCCGATGACCGTAGCTGCCCAACAAGGCCGGCCGCATGCCAGGTCGAGCCCGAGGTCAGCTTGCCTTGTTCCAGCAGCACCACGTCGGCCTTGTGGTCGCGCGCCAGATGATAGGCGGTCGAGCAGCCGATGATGCCGCCGCCGATGACGACGATCCCGGCATGGCTGGGCAGGGTCATGGCTTTGTCCCGTATTTCGTCCGGTAGTTCTCCAGCGCCGCGTCGAGCCGCACGAGGTTCTCCTCGGTGTAAGCGACGTAGTCGATGCCGGGCGCGTCGAGGTAGAGCTCGGAGACCATGCTCCACATCGCCTCGCGCAGCAGCGAGGCGCATTGCATGGCGGCATGCGACCGGCGGATCTCGCTGTCCGGCTCTTTCATGAAATAGGCGGTCAGGAAGGCGAAGGACTCGTCGTCGCTCATGCCGGCATTGGAGGCGGCGCCGGCGAGATCGAACATCGCGGTGTTGAAGCCGGCATATTCGAAATCGATCAGCCACAGCCGCTTGCCGTCGTCGAGGATATTAGCCGGCAACAGGTCATTGTGGCCGAAGACGATCGGCAAAAGCTTCTGCGCCCGCTCGAGCTCGTCCGCGAGCGTGAGATAACGCGGCAGCTCGTCCTTCTTGCGGCTGCCGCCTTCGTCCAGTGTGCGGGCATAGTCGCGGATGACGTGGAATACCCAGAACATGAAGCCGGCGCCGGAGACATGGTTGGGCATCTCGCGATGGAAGCCGCGCAGCAGCGCCGCCACGCGGCCGAGATCGGCGCGCACATCCTCGGCCAGGAAGGTCCTGGCGCCGAGAAATTCCGTCACCAGAATTCCGGGCTCGGCATAATGCACGGCTGGCGCGAAGCCCGCTGCATGCGCGGCCCGCGCCGTCATCACCTCGCGCTCGCGAAAGACATGGTGGAACGGGAAGTCCTGGCCGAAGCGCACGACGTGCCGTCCGGCGGCGTCCGTGACCACATAGTTGGCGTTGCTGAGGCCGCCCGGCAGCGGCTCGATCTCGATACTACCGCTCCAGCAGGGCAGGGCACGGATACGGTCTTCGGCGATTGCGGGGGCGCTCACGGGTTTGTTCCTGCGTCAGCCGGCTTTCGACAAAGCGCCGGCTTTTGACAAAGCGATGAGAGAGAACAAAAAAGTCTCGTCGGTGCGGGACGCCGGGATCGATATCCCGCACCGCACCGACGAGCCCCTTGGCCAGGTTCAGGATCCCGGCATCCGCCCCCGCGGATTCGAAAAAAGCTCGTGCCAGGCACGTTCCAGAAGCTCTGGTCGGTCGATTGCGGCTCTGCCATCACCCTCCCGTGGCAGTTCCGAGCCTGTCACGGTTTGATCTCACGCTTGCACGATGCGGCTGTCAATCGAAAGCTGTGACTTTTTTTGGGTGTTTTGCCCGAAAATATAAGCAATTCCTTTAAAAGCGTTAGGAATGCCTTAGAAACGGTCAAAATCCCGGATATTCACATGATCCACTCGAAACGGCATGGCGAGATCCTACGGCTCCTCGGCGAGGAGGGAACGATCACTATCGCCAGCCTGGCCGAGCGGCTGGGTGTGTCGCTGGAAACGGTGCGGCGTGATGTCAAGCCGCTCACCGACGGGGGGGCGATTCTCAAAATGCATGGCGCCGTCAGCCTGCCGTCGATGGCAGGCGAAGCGCCGTTCGAACGGCGCATGCGCGAGAATGCCGAGGCCAAGCGCCTGATTGCGCGCATGGTCGCGGCCACCATCCGCGACGGCGAGTCGATCATGCTCGACACCGGCACCACCACTTCCTTCCTGGCGCGCGAGCTGCTCGGCCATCGCCGGCTGACGGTGGTCACCAACTCCTCCGACATCGCCCGCACGCTGGCGACCGTGAACGGCAACAAGGTCTATATGGCAGGCGGCGAATTGCGCAGCGATTCAGGCGCGGCCCTCGGCGTCACGGCCATCGATTTCGTCAGCCGCTTCTCTGTCAGCCACGCGGTGATCTCCATCGGCGCGGTCGACGCCGTCGCGGGTCTGACCGACTATGAGCTGGAGGAAGCGGAATTCGCCCGCATGGTGCTGTCGCGCGGCCAACGTTCGCTGGTCATCACCGATCACACCAAATTCGGCCGGCAGGGGCTGGTCCAGGTTTGCGGCTTCGACGGTTTTTCCGAGCTTGCCACCAACCAGCCGCCGCCGCGCGACATCGCTGCCGCGCTCAGCCAGGCCGGCGCGCGGGTCAGCATCGCGACAGCCTAGCCGAAGACTAACGATTGATGAGCGGCGACCCCGGCCATGGCGCCGCCAGATACCGCGAAAGCGATGTTGTGCATCAGACGCGCCGCATCGCCTGCCGCGAGGACGCCGGGCACAGATGTCTGCTGCCTGTCGTCCACCGCAATCGCCCGGCCGAATGGACCCTCGTTGAAAGCGCAGCCCAGCTGCTCGGCGAGCGGGCTCGCCATTTCGTTGCGCGGCGCGGTGAACACCGCCTTGACGCCGACGCTGCGACCGCCATCGAGCCGCACGACCAGTCCGCCGGAACCCTCCTCTGCCAGCTCGGTTACCTGCGCTGGCTCGAATCGAACCTTTCGCTTTTCCAAGGTTCGCATCTGATCGGCATCAGGCTCGAACAGGCCGTTGCCGAAAAACGTCACGTCGCCCCAGTCGGAGATCAGCTCGGCCTGGTGCATGGACATCGGCCCGGTCGCCAGAACGCCGAGCGGACCGCCGGCCACCTCGTAGCCATGGCAGTACGGACAGTGCAGCACTTTCTTGCCCCACAGCCCGGCCAGGCCGCGGATGTCGGGTAGGATATCGCGCACGCCGGTGGCAAGCACCAGCCGCGCTGTCTCGAAGGCCTCGCCATTGTCCAGGCCAACCTCGAAACCGCCAGCGATTGCGGCAGCCCGGTCCGCGCGTCCACCGACCACTTTGGCGCTCGGATAGGCGAGCAATTGCCGCCTGGCTTCGTCGAGAATGGCGGATGGCGTGCGCCCGTCCTGGCCAAGAAAACCGTGCGAATGTTCGGCAAAGCGGTTCCTCGGCTCGCCGGCATCGATCACCAGCACCTTGCGCCGCGCCCTTGTCGGCTGCATGGCGGCGGAGAGACCGGCAAAGCTGCCGCCGACGACGATCACATCATACTGCATGGCTGGAAACTCCGATCAGGTCATAGCGGCGGCGGAAATCGGCCGTCAGGTCGGCCAGCGTGATGCGGCTGAGCTTTTCGGCGAGCAGCCTTTCCGCTTCGAGGCGAAAATCGTCGAGCACGGCAATCACCGCCTGCTCGACCAGGCATCCAGGACTCTCCGGTTCGGTGCTGAACGGCAACAGGCTCTCGCCGAGCGCGGCGCTGATTTCCGCCAGCGAAATCTTCTCCGGCGCGCGGCCGAGCTGCCAGCCGCCGCCATGGCCGCGCAAGGAGCTAACGATGCCAGCCTCGCGCAGGCCGGCGACGGTGCGGCGCACGACCACCGGGTTGGTGTGGATGAAGGTGGCAAGCTGCTCGGAGGTCAGCGCCCGTTCGGGCGCCTCAGCCATGTGGACGAGGATGTGCAGGGTGGAGGACAGTCGGCTGTTGCGCTTCATGTAACTTAGTTAGTTACGAATCTTGCCGCTGTCAAACCTCTGACTTGCTAAGAACGGGGTCAGCTGACCGGTGCGACTGGAAAAATCATCCTGAAACAGGCCCCGCCAGCCTCGCCGTCGAGCACCTCGACCTTGCCGCCGTGGAGCTGCATCAGGTCGCGGACCAGGTTGAGGCCGAGGCCGGCGCCGTGGTCCTGCGGATGCAAGCGGTAGAACGGCTCGAAGATCCGCTCCCGCTCCGACGGCGGCACGCCGTCGCCTTCGTCCAGCACCTCGATCACGGCGGGCGAGCGGACGCTGACGGTGATCCGGCCGGCCTTGCCGCCGTGGTCGATAGCGTTCTGGACGAGATTGGTCACGGCGCGCTCGATCGCCGTGCGGTCGCCGCGCACGGTTCGCTTTTCCTTCGTCGGCTCGAACGACATCTCGTAGCCGGCCGCGAACGCCATCGGCGCCAGATCGACCACGACATTGCGCGCCACGGCGACCAGGTCGACGGACCCGAAATGCTCAGCCTGGCGGTCGAGGCGCTGCAGGTCGAGCAACTGGTCGGCAAGCGTCGACAGCCGGGCGGCGTCCTGCAGCAGCCGTGCCCGCTCCGGCGTCGCCGGCAGCGAGGCAAGCCGCGTGTTCAGGATGGCGACGGGTGTTCGAAGCTCATGCGCGGCGTCGGTCAGGAACCGTTTGTGCCGTTCATAGCCGGCATCGAGACGCGACAGCGCCGCGTTGACTGCCGTGACCAGCGGGGTGACTTCCTTGGGCACGCCCTCCAGGGGCAATTGCACGCCGCGCTTGTCGATATCGATTTGTTCGGCCGCGGTAGCCGCACGCCCCAGGCTGGAAAGCGCGCCGCGCACCACCCAGGGCGTTACGAACAGTGTCGCCAGCGCCATCAGTCCGGCCAGCGGCAATATCCCCCACAGGAACAGATCCGGCGCCTGCCCAAGCACGCGAAGCAGCGATAGCTCGCCCTTCGTGCCGCTCATGATTTGGACATTGCCGGCCGCCGTGTCGGTCCAGCGGATCTTTCCGCCCGGCGGCGTGGCTTCGCCGATCGCAAGGTCGATGCGGGCGTCGCTGATGTTGTCGAGCAGGCCGACGAAGGGCTGGTAGGCGGCCGGCACGACCCCTTCCTGAAGCCGACGCCCTTGCTTGTCGCGAATGATGAACCAGAGGTCGGGAATATTCGCCCGCAACCTGGCGAGATCGGACGTTTCCTTGAGCATGAGCGCGCCGTTGGCGTCACGCGCGAGCGCATCCGTCAACACGTCCATCGTGCCGTCCTCGTAATCGTTCGGGATGATTCCGGTGGCCAGCATGGTGCCGAGAATGCCGGCGATGATCAGCGTCAGCATCACGCATTGCAGTATCGCGATGCGCAGCACCAGGCTCCATTTCAGCGAACGCGGCCGGAGAAGGCTCATGTGATCTCGCGCAGCAGATAACCGACGCCGCGGATGCCGTTGATAACCACCCCGCCGTCGGCCTCGGTCAGCTTGCGGCGCAGGCGCGAGACATGGGTGTCGAGCGCGTTGGACTGGATCTCGTCGTCGAGCCCGAACACCGCTTCCATCAAGGCCTCGCGCTGGACCATGCGCCCCGTGCGTCGCATCAGCGCTTCCAGCACCAGCAGTTCCCGGCGCGGCAGGGCGAGCGGCTCGCCGCGGATCGAAGCCTCGCGGTGGCCGACATCGAGCGAAAGATGGCCGGCGCGGATCGTCTGCGTCTCGATCGCCTGTGGACGCCTGAGCAGCGCCCGCAGCCGCGCCAGCAATTCCTCGAACGCAAACGGCTTCGCCAGATAATCGTCCGCTCCCATGTCGAGCCCGTCGACCTTGTCGGCGGTATCGCCTCTCGCCGTCAGCATCAGCACGGGCGTCGTGTTCCCGGCCTTGCGCAGCCGCGGCACCAGCGCCAGGCCGTCGCCGTCCGGCAGTTGCCGGTCGAGCAGGATGATGTCGTAGCTGTCGGCGGCGACAAAGGCTTCAGCCTCCTGCAGTGAGGCCGCATGATCGACCACCATGTCATGCCGCTTCAGCGCCCCGCGCAGCGCCGAAACCATCTCCGGCTCGTCCTCGACCAGCAGGATTCGCATCCGTCACCTCTTACAATCCCTTGCTGGCCGGCTATCGCACCAGGATTGCGTAAGCATGGCGCCAGTTACCGCCGACCATGACAGTCGGTTTCTTTCGCAAAGCCACGTTATGCGCAATGTCCATGCAATCCGCTCGCCGCAAACAGCGCCTCGTCGAATGCCGGGCAGGCGAATCGCCCGCATCAGAAACGAGGTCAGTATGCTTGCAAATGACGCTTTGTCTTTCCTCAGGGCGTGGACGCTGGCGCCATTCCGGGTCGGCTCGGTCGCGCCGTCCAGCCCCAGCCTCGCGTCGCTGATCACGCGCGAGATCGGCCCCGAAACCGGGCCCGTGCTGGAGCTCGGGCCGGGCACCGGTCCGTTCACCCGCGCATTGTTGGCGCGCGGCGTTCAGGAACGGAACCTGACCCTGGTCGAGGCCGATCCGGACTTCGCCTCCCTGCTGACGCGACGTTTCCCCGCAGCACGCATCTTCGAGATGGATGCGGTCGGCCTGCGCCATCTGCGGCTGTTCGATGGTCCCGTCGTTGGCGCGGCGGTCAGCGGATTGCCGTTCAGGCTGATATCGCCGCGAAAAACCTCGGCGATACTGGAAGGCGTGTTTGCCAATCTGCGGTCGGGCGCGGCGCTTTACCAGTTTACGTTCGGTCGCCGTTGCCCCTTCGACGAAACGGTGCTGGAAAGGCTCGATCTGGACGCGGTCCGGATCGGCAGCACCTTCCGCAATTTCCCGCCGGCGACGGTCTACCGTGTTTCCAGGATCAAGAACCTCACGACCTACGACTGGCGCTTCTCATGACCGATCCTTTGTCGGCTATGCTGGGTCTTGGCCTGTTCGGCGCCGCCTGCCTTGCCTTCACGGAAAAGATCCTGCCCGCGCCGCCCTCACATGTGCTGCTCCTGTTCCTCGGCATGACCAAGGCGTCCGACCTTGCAGCGCTCGGCATCTTGCTCGCCGTGACGACTTTTGGCTCTGCCATGGGCTGCCTGTTCTGGTACGCGATTGGCAGCCGGCTGGGACCGTCGCGTGCCGATGCGTTGGTCGGTCGTTTCGGCAGATACATATTTCTGCGCCACGCCACCTATGCCGGCTTCGCCCGGGCCTATCGCCGCAATCACGTCAGAGCCTCGCTCGTTACTCAATTCGTGCCCACTGTACGCAACTATCTGCCGATCGCCGCCGGCGCCTTGCGCCTGCCGGCATTGCCGTTCGCTCTCGCCACGCTGCTCGGCGCCACGCTGTGGAATGCCGGCTTTCTGATCGCCGGCTATTCGATGCGCGACAGCGGCCACGATCTGCCGACTGTCGCCTTTCGCATCATCGCCATCGTTGTTGTCCTGGAGGCTGCCTTCCTGCTTGCACTGCGTTATCGGCGCTTTTGGTGGCCGCGTCTCGGATCGGCGCGGGGATAAGTATCGGAGAGCGTGGACAAGGCTGCCGCCGCCTTTCCTTCCCGGTCCAGCCGGTGTTTAGTCCGCCAATGGCCTTCACCATTCGCCAGCTCCAGTTCTTCGTCGCCGTCGCCGAGCAGGGCACGGTGTCGGGCGCCGCCCAAAACCTCTCCATCTCGCAATCCTCGGTCACCGAGGCGATCAAGGAGCTGGAGAGCGATCTCGGCGTCGAATTGTTCGAGCGCCATCCGCGCGGCTTGAACATCACCCATAAGGGCCATCAGTTCCTGCGCCACGCCACCAAGATCCTGGCCGACGTCTCCGATGCGCGCCGCGCTTTCCTCGGCGACCAACTGACGGCCGGCGGGCGGCTGCAGCTCGGCGTCACTTCGCTGGTCGCGGGCTACGTGCTCTCCGATCTCTTGGCCCGCTACCGCCGCGCCTATCCGAGCGTCGAGGTCTCGGCCATCGAGGACAATGGCGATTATCTCGAGCACCTCCTGGTCGGCGGCAAGCTCGACATCGCCGTCATGGTCACCTCCAACCTGCGCGACCGCACCGCGCTGCAATCCGAAATCCTCGAGGTCTCGGCCTACCGGCTCTGGCTGCCGCTCAGCCACAAGCTCGCCAGCGCCGACATCATCTCGATCGACGATATCGCGTCCGAGCCGCTGATCATGCTCACCGTCGACGAGATCGAGGAGAACACCGGCAAGCTGCTGTCGGCGATCGGCGCGAGGCCCCATGTCGCCTTCCGCACCCGTTCGGTGGAAGCCGTGCGCAGTCTCGTCGCCACCGGCGCCGGCGTGGCGCTGCTGCCCGATCTTGTCTACCGGCCCTGGTCACTGGAAGGCGACCGCATCGAATCCCGCGATATCTCCGGCTCGCTTCCGGTTGTCCAGGTCGGCATGGTCTGGCGCCGCGGTTCCGGCCTGCCGCAAGCCGCCCGCGACTTCATCGGCCTCGCCCAATCGCAGCGCATGGTTCGTCAGCGGCTCTGAATGATCTATCGGAAAAACCGATATCGCCTTTCTGATAAATGAATTTGCGAAACCGGATTTTTCACAGCACTTTTCGCCCAGGGAACAAAGCCGCTCGGGAACGCGGCTGTCGGGGCATTGAGAGTTCCGGCGTTCAGGTTGCGCATGATCCTTTCCGAAAACCGGACCGGTTTCGGGATCATGCGCCAAAATGGGAGATCGAGATGAATGCATTCCTGAAGTCATGCACGGCGTTGACGGTTGCGCTGGCCTTCTCGGGTCAGGCGATCGCCCAGGTCAAGGAGCTCGGCAAGGGCGAGGGCGAGCTCAATATCGTCGCCTGGCCGGGCTATATCGAGCGCGGCGAGACCGACAAGAATTACGACTGGGTGACGGCTTTCGAGAAGGAGAGCGGCTGCAAGGTCAACGTCAAGACCGCCAACACGTCGGACGAAATGGTCTCGCTGATGAACGAGGGCGGCTTCGATCTCGTGACGGCTTCGGGCGATGCATCGCTGCGCCTCGTCGCCGGCAAGCGCGTGCAGCCGATCAACACCGATCTCGTTCCGAGCTGGAAGACGGTCGACGACCGTCTGAAGGATGCGCCCTGGTTCACCGTCGACAAGGTGCACTACGGCGTTCCCTACCAGTGGGGCCCGAACATCCTGATGTACAACACCGCCGTCTTCAAGGAAGCGCCCAAGAGCTGGAACGTCGTCTTCGAGGAAATGAAGCTGCCCGACGGCAAGTCGAACAAGGGCCGCGTCCAGGCCTATGACGGCCCGATCCACATCGCGGATGCCGCCAACTACCTGATGTTCCATAAGCCGGAACTCGGCATCAAGGACCCCTACGAGCTCAGCGAGGACCAGTACAAAGCAGCGCTCGAACTGTTGCGCACGCAGCGCACGCTGGTCGGCCGCTACTGGCATGATGCGGCGATCCAGGTCGACGACTTCCAGAACGAGGGCGTGGTTGCTTCAGGCTCCTGGCCCTATCAGGTCAATACGCTGGTCGCCGCCAAGAAGCCGGTCGCCTCCACCGTGCCGGAGGAAGGCGTCACCGGCTGGGCCGACACCACCATGATGGAAGCCGACGCCGCCCATCCGAACTGCGCCTATATGTGGCTCGAGCACTCGCTTTCGCCCAAGGTCCAGGGCAACGTGTCGTCGTGGTTCGGCTCGCTGCCGGTCGTGCCCGCCGCCTGCAAGGGCAATGAATTGCTTGGCGACGAGGGCTGCAAGACCAACGGCTACGACAATTTCGACAAGATCAAGTTCTGGAAGACGCCAATCTCGAAATGTGCCAGCCAGAACGACCAGTGCGTGCCTTACTACCGCTGGGTGTCGGATTATATCGGCGTCATCGGCGGGCGGTGATCTCGCTTCGCTAGAGAGGTCGGCGCTGCCCCTCACCCTCACCCTCTCCCCGCGAAAAACGGGGAGAGGGGGTCGCCAGCGCTGGAGCGCTTCCTTCTCCCCGTCACTATACGGGGAGAAGGTGCCGGCAGGCGGTTGAGGGGCAGCACTGCCGCCCGAATATTAAGAGCCTGACACATCAGGACAGCCCATGACCTCCGCCGTTTCCTTCAAACAAGTCTCGCGCCATTTCGGCAGTGTGCGCGCCGTCGACGCGGTCGATCTCGACATCGCACCGGGTGAGTTCTTCGCCATGCTCGGGCCGTCCGGTTCCGGCAAGACGACCTGCTTGCGCCTGATTGCCGGCTTCGAGCAGCCGACGGCGGGGTCGATCTCGATTTTCGGCGAGCGCGCCGAGGGCGTTCCGCCCTATCGCCGCAACGTCAACACCGTCTTCCAGGACTATGCACTGTTCCCGCATCTCAACGTGCTCGACAACGTCGCCTACGGGCTGATGGTCAAGGGCGTCGGCAAGGCCGAGAGGTTGAAGGCGGCGGAAGAGGCGCTGTCGCTGGTGCGCCTGCCGGGCTATGGCGCCCGGCGCCCCGGCCAGCTCTCCGGCGGCCAGCGGCAGCGCGTCGCGCTGGCCCGCGCGCTGGTCAACCAGCCGAAGGTGCTGCTGCTCGACGAGCCGCTCGGTGCGCTCGACCTCAAGCTGCGCGAAAACATGCAGGAGGAATTGAAGTCGCTGCAGAAGGTGCTCGGCATCACCTTCGTCTTCGTCACCCACGACCAGGGCGAGGCGCTCTCCATGGCCGACCGCGTCGCCGTCTTCAACGACGGCAGGATCATGCAGGTCGGCACGCCGGAGGATATCTACCAGCGGCCGAGGACGCGCTTCGTCGCCGACTTCGTCGGCTCGTCCAATGTGCTGCCGCCGGATTTCGTCCAGCGCTATTCCGGCCAGCATCGCTGGGGCAGCCTGCGGCCCGAATCGATCCGCGTTACGCCCGCGACGAGTGGCGACGGCGTCGCCGCGCGCCTCGTCGGCACCAACTATCTCGGCGCCACGACCAGGCTGGCGCTCGACGTCGACGGTCTCACGCTCCACGCCATGGTGCCGGCCGGCACGGCGCTCCCCACCGAGGGCGAAGCCGTCATGCTCACCTTCAACCGCGAGCATCTGCATCTGATGGACGAGCCGGCATGATGAAGGTTGGGGCAATGGCTAGTCGCGTAAGCGAGGCGCTCTACGGCGCCCCCTTCTGGCCTGCCGGCCATCTCCCCCTCAAGGGGGAAGATCAGCGGTTCGGCCGCCGGCTCTTTCCTTCCAACGCGGGTAATTGGCGAAAGGCGTCGGGACATCCGATCTCCCCCCTAGAGGGGGAGATGTCCGGCAGGACAGAGGGGGGCGCGAAGGATCGCGGCCTTTCGTGTTTTCTCATTCACCACCGAGCGGCGCCATGACCACCGCCGCGCTCAACTCCAATCCTCCGCCCACCATCCTGCCGGGCAACGGCGGCGTGCGCGGCGCGCTTTCCGACCTCTTCTGGCGCCGGCCGAAGCTTCTGCTTCTCCTGATGCTGCTGCCGCCGGTGCTGTGGCTGGGCATCGTCTATATCGGCTCGCTCTTCGCGCTGCTCCTGCAGAGCTTCTTCTCGATCGACGAATTCTCCGGCCTCATCAACCGCGAATTCACGCTGAAGACCTATGGCGATCTGTTCCAAGCCGCCAATCTCGACATCATCCTGCGCACGGTGACGATGGCGGCGCTCGTCACGCTCGCCTCCGCCGTCATCGCCTTCCCCATCGCCTACTACGCGGCGCGCTATGCCCGCGGCCGCTGGAAGGCGCTGTTCTATCTCGGCGTCATGCTGCCGCTCTGGTCGAGCTACCTGGTCAAGATCTATGCCTGGAAGCTGATCCTCGCCAAGGAGGGCATCCTCACCTGGCTGCTCGCCAAGCTGAACCTGCTTTGGCTACTGGACGGCTGGCTATCGCTACCGATCGTCGGCGGCAACTCGCTGTCGGTCTCCTTCACCGGCACCTTCATCGTCTTCGTCTATGTCTGGCTGCCGTTCATGATCCTCCCTGTTCAGGCGGCCTTGGAGCGCGTGCCCGGTAACCTCGTCGAGGCCTCGTCCGATCTCGGCGCCTCGCCAGGGCAGACCTTCCGCAACGTGCTGTTTCCGCTGGCGCTGCCCGGCATCGTCGCCGGCTCGATCTTCACCTTCTCGCTGACATTGGGCGACTACATCATCCCGCAGATCATCGGCACCTCGCGGCTCTTTATCGGCCAGGCCGTCTATTCGCAGCAGGGCACGGCCGGCAACATCCCGCTCGCGGCAGCCTTCACCGTGGTGCCCATCGTCATCATGGGCTTCTACCTCTGGGGCGCCAAGCGCATGGGGGCTTTCGATGCGCTCTGATCGCGGCCAATCCGCTCCGCTCCGCCTGAAGGTCGCCGCCGCCTGCGGCCTGCTCTTCCTGCATCTGCCGATCCTCTTGATCTTCGTCTACGCCTTCACGACGGAAGAAAAGAGCTTCGTCTGGCCGCCGCCGGGGCTGACCACGCAATGGTTCGCCGTCACTTGGAACCGGCCGGATGTGTGGGAGGCGCTGTCGCTATCGATCCGCGTCGCGGCCATCTCGACGGCGATCGCGCTGGTGCTCGGCACGCTCTGCGCCGCGGCCGTCTCGCAGACGCGCTTCTTCGGCCGCGAGACCATCTCGCTGCTGGTCATCCTGCCGATCGCGCTGCCCGGCATCATCACCGGCATCGCGCTGCGTTCGGCCTTTGCGCTCGCCGACATTCCGTTCTCGTTCTGGACGATCGTGCTCGGCCACGCCACCTTCTGCGTGGTCGTCGTCTACAACAACGCCGTCGCCCGTTTCCGCCGCACCTCAGGCTCGATGATCGAAGCCTCGATGGATCTCGGCGCCGACGGCTTCCAGACTTTCCGGCATGTCGTGCTGCCCAACATTGCCACCGCGCTCCTTGCCGGCGGCATGCTGGCCTTCGCGCTGTCCTTTGACGAGGTCATCGTCACCACCTTCACCGCCGGCCAGCAGCAGACCGTGCCGATCTGGATGCTGGAGGAACTGATCCGTCCGCGCCAGCGCCCGGTCACCAACGTCGTGGCCATGGTCGTGGTGCTGGTGACGCTGCTGCCGATCCTTCTTGCCTATTACCTGACCCGCGACGGCGACCAGATCGCCGGTTCGGGCAAATAACCAAGTTCCGTTAAGGAGTGACGTCCATGGACACCCAGATGCTGATCGGATCGAAATTCGAGAAGGGCACCGAAACCGAGGAGCCGATCCTCAATCCGAAGACCGGGGCGACAATCCTCAACCTGCCGGAAGCGAGCCCGGCGCAGATCGAGGCCGCCGTCAATGCCGCCGAACAAGCGTTCGTCTTGTGGTCGCGCACCACTCCGGCGCAGCGCTCCGGTTATCTTCTGAAAATCGCCGACCGCATCGAGGCCGAGGCGAAGGAGTTCGCCGCGCTCGAGGCGTTGAACTGCGGCAAGCCGATCAATGCCGTGCTCAATGACGAAATTCCGGCGATCGTCGACTGCTACCGCTTCTTTGCCGGCGCGGTCCGCTCGATGCCCGGCCAGGTGGCGGGCGAATACCTGCCCGGCCACACCTCGATGGTCAGGCGTGACCCGATCGGCATCGTCGCCTCCATCGCGCCCTGGAACTATCCGCTGATGATGATGGCCTGGAAGCTGGCGCCGGCGATCGCCGGCGGCAACACCGTCGTCTTCAAGCCGTCGGAGCAGACGCCGCTGACCACGCTGAAGCTGGCCAAGGTCCTCGCCGAGATCCTGCCCGAGGGCGTCGTCAATGTCGTGCTCGGTCGCGGCGACAGCGTCGGCAACACGCTGATCAACCATGCCAAGGTCAACATGATCTCGATCACCGGTGACGTCGCCACCGGCAAGAAGGTGCTGCAGGCCGCCGCCAAGTCGGTCAAACGCACGCATCTCGAGCTCGGCGGCAAGGCGCCGGTCATCGTCTTCGACGACGCCGACCTCGGCGCCGTGGTCAACGGCCTGCGGGCCTTCGGCTACTACAATGCCGGCCAGGACTGCACCGCCGCCTGCCGCATCTATGCCGGCAAGAAGATCTACGACAAGCTGGTCGCCGATCTCTCCTCGGCGGTTTCGACCATCAAATACAATCTCGCCGACGACACCGAGAACGAGATCGGGCCGCTGATCTCGCGCCGCCAGCGCGATCGCGTGTCGAGCTTCGTCGAGCGCGCCTCGGAGCTGAACCACATCGAGATCACCACTGGCGGCAAGCTGGGCGAGGGCACCGGCTTCTACTACCAGCCGACGGTGGTCGCCGGCGCGCTGCAGGAAGACGAGATCGTGCGTCGCGAAGTCTTCGGCCCGGTCGTCTCGATCACCCGCTTCTCGGAGGTCGACGAAGCCGTGAACTGGGCGAACGACAGCGACTACGGCCTGGCGTCGTCGGTATGGACGAAGGACATCTCGCGCGCCATGACCACCGCCGCCCGACTGCAATATGGCTGCACCTGGATCAACACCCATTTCATGCTGACCAACGAGATGCCGCATGGCGGCCTGAAGCAGTCCGGCTACGGCAAGGACATGTCGCTCTACGCGCTTGAGGACTACACCGCCGTTCGCCACGTGATGGTGGCGCACGGTTAGCGCGTTTTACCTCTCCCCTTAGGGGAGAGGTCGGATTGCGCCGGTTTGCTCTTCGCAAATCGGTTGGCAATCCGGGTGAGGGGTAAGCTTGGGGCCACGCTGGAGCACCCCTCATCCGACCGAGCTTCGCTTCTCTCTTGATGGGGAGAAGGGGAGACGAGTGCGCATGAAAGCATTCAACCACGGAGGAAAACAACAATGCAACGCCGCCAGTTTCTGACATCCGCAGCAATCGCCGTCACGCTTCTCGCCGTGGCGCCGTCGTTTGCCGCCGACACCGCGCAATCGGTGGTCGAAGCCTATGTCGCAGCCTGGAATGCGCATGACTCGGCCAAGGCCGCCGGCTACTTCGCCGACGACGTCACCTATTACGACGCGTCCGTCGGCAAGCCGGTGACGGGACGTGAGGCCGCTAAGACCGGCGTCATCGACAATTTCCTGAAGGCCGTGCCCGATGCGGTCTGGACGATGAAGGGCAAGCCGCTCGTCGACGCCGACCGCGTCTCCTTCGAATGGGAGTTCTCCGGCACCAATACCGGCGCCTGGGGAGACGGCACGGCTGCGACCGGCAAGAAGTTCTCCTTCACCGGCGCCTCGATGTTCCAGATCAAGGACGGCAAGATCGCAACCCAGAGCGACTATTACGACGCGCTCGGCTTCTACAAGCAGCTCGGCCTGATGTAGGGCAAATCTCCTTCTCCCCGTTCACGGGGAGAAGGAGGCCCGAAGGGCCGGATGAGGGGCGGCGCAAACATCTAATGCATGTCGCCCAAAACTGTGCAGCGGTTTTGGGACAACGACATGCATAAAGAGAAAGACTTAAAGCGTGTCACCTGAATTCGTTTCAGCGCGACGCGCTTTAGGAGGTGACCGGTACGCACCCGTCGCACCCCGCCAGCATTTAGGTGACAGTCTTCCTACGGACAAAGCTTGGCCCGAAGAGCATCCCCTTGGTCGCCATTTACTTTCTACACTACGCTAATATGGCGCGTCTTCGATCCTCTGCGCAGACAATATTTCCATTATATATTAGCTATTACTACAGTAACCGAGTGTTAACGTCTTATATTAAGGTCTTCAAAATTCTTTCCTGATAGCTAGAGCAGGTCACCAACGGGCAACAACAAGGGAAACCCTCCAATGCTCAAGCTCATCAAGCGTTTCAAGAATGACGAATCCGGTGCAACGGCTATCGAGTACGGCCTGATCGCGGCGCTGATCGCTCTGGCGATCATGGTGGGCGCAGGTTCACTCGGCAACGCGCTCAACAGCAAGTTCGAAAAGATCGCCGGCTGCGTCAGTAACCCGACTGCGAGCGGTTGTGCTACCAAGTAAATTCTGCCCACGTGTTACAGCACGGGTTTTTGAGGTCGTCTTCGGGCGGCCTCTCTTTTTTGCATAAGGTACGAAGCGGATCAAACTGAGCCAGGCTTTCGACCTGGTGGTGAGCCTCGATTGTCGCTTCGCGCGCGCCGACGGAACCGGTCATGAGCTGGAACTTCAGGTCGGCGAGCCCGACCTGCGAGCCGATCTCGCGCTCCATTGGGATTGAGCTGCACGCCCTTGATCTCGGCCAAGGCCGCCGGTTACTTCGCCGACGACGTCACCTACTACGACGCTTCCGTCGGCAAGCCGGTGGCGGGCAAGGACGCCGCCAAGACCGGCGTCATCGACAATTTCCTGAAGGCCGTGCCCGATGCTGTGTGGACGATGAAGGGCAAGCCGCTCGTCGACGGCGACCGGGTCTCGTTCGAATGGGAGTTTTCAGGCACCAACACCGGCGCCTGGGGCGACGGTACGGCCGCCACCGGCAAGAAGTTCTCCTTCACCGGCGCCTCGATGTTCCAGGTCAAGGACGGCAAGATCGCAACCCAGAGCGACTATTACGACGCGCTCGGCTTCTACAAGCAGCTTGGGTTGATGTAGGGCGCAACCACCTCCCTTCGCCCCGTTCACGGGGAGAAGGTGGCCCGAAGGGCCGGATGAGGGGCAGCGCAAACCTTGCCGAGGCTGGCGCCGCCCCTCATCTGCCTGCCGGCATCTTCTCCCCGTGAACGGGGAGAAGAACGCCGGCCACTACTCGACGATGCGGTAGATGTTCCAAAGGCTGGTGCCCGACACGACATAGGGCTCCAGTTCCTTGCCCCATTTGGCGTGCGCGTCGATCTTGGCGATCTTGGCGAAGAACTCCTCCAACTGAGCCAGGCTCTGGACTTGATGATGCGACTCGACCGTCGCCTCGCGCGCGCCGATCGATCCGGTCATGATCTGGAACCCGAGATCGGCGATACCGGCCTGTGAGCCGATCTCGCGTTCCCATTTTCTCAACAGCTCGAGCACGGTCTGCTTGTGACCGAACTTGGCGTCGATCTGCCATCTGGCGCTGAACATGTTGGTTCTCCTCTCTGTTTTGCAGTTAAGTCTGCTCTTGATTTACTCGTCCCAGGCCTGCACGACGGTCTGCCGTGCGATGCGGCCGTTCTTCAGCTCCAGCATCGCCGCGCAGAACACTTTTGTGCCGTCCGGATAGGCGCAGGCCTGGGTGAAGGCGAGGCTGTCGCCCTCGGCGATCGTGGTATCGACCTTATGGATCATCGCCCTGCTGCAGATGTCGTCCCAGAAGATGCTGATTGCCGCGCGGCCGCGGATTTCGCGCGGTTTGCTCGGCGGATTGTTGCGGTCGATCACCCGCACCAGCGCATCGTCATTGTAGAAGCTCGACAGCATCTTGCCGTCGCGGCCTTCGATCGCCTTCTTGATCGCCGCGCCGTCCACTGTTTGAGTCTTGGTCAGCATTTCATCCTCCCTATTCCCGGCTGATCGGGCGTTCGAATTGAAGGCTGCCCAGCAGTGACGCCGGGCAGCGGGGCGTCACTGCGACTTGGCCTTGACGGCCGCGAACACATCGTCGGTCTGCTTCTTGAATGTGGCGAGGTCGACCTGGCTGCCGTTGAGCATCGTCGACCAGTGACGCACGATCGCCGCCATCGCGATCGCTTCCTTGATCTCTTCGTCGGTCGCGCCGTTGAGCTTGGCGGCCTCGGTGTGGAAATAGATGCAGTACTGGCAGGGAATCTGCGCGGCGACCGCAAGGCCCAGCAGTTCCTTGGTCTTGCCGTCGAGCGCGGTGTTGGGGTTGAGCTGCACGCCCTTGATCTCGGCCCAGGCGCCGGCAACGGCGACGTCCGGCAGCGTCTTGAACATGTCGGGCACCGAGCCGAGCGTGGCCTGGATGTCCTTGTAGGCGGCGGTTGCCGAAGCGTCTTCGGCCTGCGCCGGGGTGATGGCCAGCAGCGCGCCCGCAGCCAATACGACCAGTCCGATCTTGCCTTTCAGTGTCAGCATTTCATCCTCCATTTGCAGCGCCGTCTCGGCGACATCGCCCGGCCTGCATGGGAAGAATTCGTAACCCTCAAGGCGCCTTCGCCGCTTCGCTCGAAAGCGCCATGGCTCTCATGGCCCGTCCGGGCCAGTGTGTCTGGCCGAGAACGCCGCCGCCGCCGCCCGTGACGGCAGGTCGAGCTTGAGCAATATGTTGGCGACGTGCCGCTTGACCGTGTGCTCGCTGAGCTTCAGCTCGGCGGCGATCGCCGCATTGCTCTTGCCGACGGCAATCAGGCTCACCACCTCGCTTTCCCGCGCCGTCAGCGCCGCCGGCTCCGTCGGTTTGGATTTGGGGCGGCAGGCGGGCTCCAGATGCTGTTCGGACGTGGCCTGCACCACAGGCAGCGGCTCGCCCAGTTCGTCCAGGCTGATGCGGCCGGCATCGACGAAACGCAGGCCGGAGCCTATCGCAAGTTCGGCGACCAGCCGCGAAGCGAGGATATCGCCGCGTCCGGCATGAATGGCAAGCTGCATCGTCACTCGCGCCGTCAGCCCGACCGGCGCGCCGCGCATCTCGATCTCGCCGACATGCACCCCTTGAGCGCTCGCGACGCCGATCTGCTGCGCCGCGTCGCGCAGCGCCGCCGCGCAGCGTATGGCGCGCGCCGGGCCGTCGAAGCGCGAGATCATCAATTCGCCATGCGTGCCGGCGACGCGCCCGCCATGGCGGCCGACCAGCAGCCGCCACGTTTCCTGGAAGCGCTGGCTGCGCTCGCTCCACATCCGGTCGCCGAGTTTGGCCGTGTCGTAAATGCGCGTCACCAGAAGTGCTGCCAGCACGCGCTCGGTGTCGGCAACCGCCGGCTGGCCGGTCAGGAATTCCTCGATCAGGTCGGCCACGCGGTCGACGTCCCCGGTCCAGATCGGGTGATCGCGCCCGGGCAACTCGACCAGCCGGGCGCCGTGAATCTTCCTGGCCAGGAAGCGGCTGGCCTCCGGGTCGACACGCGCGTCGTTGCGGCGATGGATGAGCAGCGTCGGCGCGCTGATTGTGGAGAGAATGCCGCGCACGTCGATCCCGGCATTCATGCGGGCAAGCGCAGCCGCGGCGGTCGGGCTGGCCGACAGCCGCTCGAACCGTCCCCACCACTGGGCAAAATGCATGTCGTCCACCCGGCCCGGCGCGAAATTGGGCAAGGTCGCGCCGGTGCCCCAAGAGGTTTCCGCCGTCTCGATGAAGGCCTCCAGGCGCTCCGCCGGCATCACCCATTTGTGGAAATGCGCATAGCCGCCGTAGAGCACCAGCGCCCGCGTCCGCTCCGGATAGGTGGCGGCAAACAGCGTAGCCATCGGCGCGCCTTCCGAGGCGCCGAGGAGTGCCGCGCGGCCGCTGCCGGCGGCGTCCATCACCGCGCGCACGTCGTCCATGCGGGTCTCCAGGCTGGGCAGATGACGAGTGTCGACGCGGTCGGAAAGCCCGGTGCCGCGCTTGTCGAACAGGATCAGCCGCGAGAAGGTCGAGAGCCGCTTCAAGAGGCGGCTGTAGCCCTCGTCCTCCCATTGCAGGTCGAGATTGGAGATGAAGCCGGGAACGAAGACGAGATCGAACGAACCCTGGCCGACCACCTGATAGGCGATCCGCACATCCCCGCTACGGGCGTATCTGGTCTCGATCGGCCTCACGCAACTGCCCCGCCGGCCAGACGATTTCCTGCGCCAACCATAGCAGAGGCGGGCCGATTTGCGGCAGTCAAACTTTAGAGAGCTGAAGGGTAGGACCTTTGGCGCCGATGGGCTCCGGCGCTATTTTTGCGGAACGGCGCCCTCGGCCTCCGCCGGCCTTGCGTAGCCGATGCTTTTGTCGGCCTGCTCGGGCGTCAGCGGCCGCTTGATCCTGGACGAGGCGGCAATCACCAGGTCGTCGAAATCCTCCGGGTCGCCGTCCAGCATTTCGAACAACTGCCGCCGCATCCGCGGCTCCCAGAACTTGTTGATATGCTCGGCAACGCCAGTAATGCCTTCCTCGCGCGGCTTCGAATGGAAGAAGGTGGCGATCTGGTTGGCCATGCGCACCAGCTTTTCCCTGGTGTTGGCGATATGGTCTTCGTCATGCGACATGCTTGGCAACTCCGGAAGCCACCCGGTCCGGGTGGGTGAAAATATCGAAATCGTCGCCGCGCACCAGCGCCACCAGCGTCATGCCGGCGGCCTCCGCCGTGCGTATGGCAAGTGCGGTCGGCGCCGAAACGGCCATGATGATCGCAGCACCTATGGCGGCCGTCTTCTGCACCATCTCCACCGACACGCGGGAGGTTACGACAACGGCGCCGCTTGCACCGTCGATGCCGGCTTTCGCCAGCGCGCCGGCGAGCTTATCGAGCGCATTGTGGCGGCCGACATCCTCGCGCGCCATGACGATGCCCTTACCGGGAATGTAGAAGCCGGCGGCGTGCACCGCCCCGGTCTCCGTGTGCAGCGGCTGCAGTTTCGACAGCAGCTTGACCGAACGGGTGACGTCCTCGGTGTCGAGCGTAAGCTTCGACGAGCCGACCGCGTCGACCGAGCGCATCGCCTCCTCGATGGATTCGATGCCGCAGAGGCCGCAACCGACCGGTCCGGCCAGCCGGCGACGCCGTGCCTGGAAGCGCGTGTTGGCCTTGTCCTTCAGCCTGATCTGGATGTCGATGCCAGCGCCGAGATCCTCGACCTCGATCGCCTCGATTTCTTTCGGGTCGGCAACAATGCCTTCAGTCAGCGAGAAGCCGAGCGCGAAATCCTCGAAATCGGCGGGGCTCGCCATCATCACCGCATGGGTGGTGCCGGCATAGGAGAACGCCACCGGCGTCTCCTCCGGCACCATGCGGTTCGCGGCCGCGGTGCCGCCGGCGCGACGCGCGAGACGAGAGATTTGGGTGGTGGCGGGGCGGGTCACGAGGCACCTACCTCCGGCTTGCCGGCCATTTCACTTAGGAAGCGCTGAAGGTTTCTTGCTTCAATTGGCGATTGCTCTCCCAGGCCATCCCCCACTCCGTCGCTGCTTCGCAGCGCCACCTCTCCCCCGTCGATCGGGGGAGTGGTGTCGAGCGAAGCTCGACGGAGTGGGGGTCGACCAACCATTGAAGCTCTTGTTGTCGAATGCCTCGACACAACTACTCCGCCGCCTGCAGCGGGGCGATGCGCCGGCTCTGCTTGGCCTGCTCGTTATAGTCCTTCTGCCAATCGGTCGGGCCGTTGGACGGCGCCACCTGCACGGCGGTGACCTTGTATTCCGGGCAGTTCGTCGCCCAGTCCGAGAAGTCGGTGGTGATCACGTTGGCCTGCGTGTCCGGGTGGTGGAAGGTCGTGTAGACGACGCCCGGCGAGACGCGGTCGGTGATCAGCGCGCGCAGCGTGGTCTCGCCGGAACGGCTCGCCAGCCGCACCCAGTCGCCGTCGCGGATGCCGCGGTTTTCGGCATCGTGCGGGTGGATCTCCAGCCGGTCCTCGGCATGCCACATCGAATTCTCGGTGCGCCTGGTCTGCGCGCCGACATTGTATTGCGAAAGGATACGGCCGGTGGTCAGCAGCAGCGGGTAGCGCGGGCCCGTCCGCTCGTCCGTCGCCACATATTCGGTGCGGATGAACTTGCCCTTGCCGCGCACGAAGCCGTCGACATGCATGATCGGGGTGCCAAGCGGCGCCTTCTCGTTGCATGGCCACTGCACCGATCCGACGCGGTCGAGCAGATCGAAGGAGACGCCGGCGAAGCTCGGCGTCGTCTTGGCGATCTCGTCCATGATCTCGGACGGATGGGTATAGTTCCAGTCGAGCCCGATGGCGCGGGCAAGCTCCTGCGTCGCCTCCCAGTCGGCATAGCGCGCCTTTGGCTCAAGCACCTTGCGCACCATGTTGATGCGGCGCTCGGCGTTGGTGAAGGTGCCGTCCTTCTCGAGGAAGGTCGAGCCCGGCAGGAAGACATGCGCGTAGTTCGCCGTCTCGTTGAGGAAGAGGTCGTGTACGACGACGCATTCCATCGCCGCGAGGCCGGCGGCGACATGCTTGGTGTCGGGATCGGACTGCAGGATGTCCTCGCCCTGGATGTAGATGCCCTTGAACGAGCCGTCGACGGCGGCATCCAGCATGTTGGGGATGCGCAGGCCCGGCTCTTCGTCCAGCTTCACGCCCCACAGGCTCTCATAGATGTCGCGCACGGCCTCGCCCGAGATGTGACGATAGCCGGGCAGCTCATGCGGGAAGGAGCCCATGTCGCATGAGCCCTGCACGTTGTTCTGGCCGCGCAGCGGGTTCACGCCCACGCCCGGACGGCCGATATTGCCGGTGGCCATGGCGAGGTTGGCGATCGCCATCACCGTGGTCGAGCCCTGGCTGTGTTCGGTGACGCCGAGGCCGTAATAGATCGCGCCGTTGCCGCCCTTGGCGTAGAGCCGTGCAGCACCCCGGATCAATTCAGGGTCGACGCCGGAGAGCTTGCCGACGGTTTCCGGGCTGTTTTCCGGCAGGGCGACGAAGGACGCCCAGTCCTGGAACTCGGCCCAGTCGCAGCGCTCGCGGATGAAGGCCTCATTGAACAGGCCTTCGGTGACGATGACATGCGCCAGCGCCGTCAGCACGGCCACGTTGGTGCCGGGCTTCAGCGGCAGGTGGTAGTCGGCCTCGACATGCGCCGACTTGACCATCTCGGTGCGGCGTGGGTCGAGCACGATCAGCTTGGCGCCCTGGCGCAGCCGCTTCTTCAGCCGCGAGGCGAACACCGGATGGGCGGACGCCGGATTGGCGCCGATGATGACGGCGACATCGGTGAATTCGACCGAGTCGAAATCCTGCGTGCCGGCCGAGGTGCCGTAGGTCTGGCCGAGCCCGTAGCCGGTCGGCGAATGGCAGACGCGGGCGCAGGTATCGACATTGTTGTTGCGGAAGCCCTGCCGCACCAGCTTCTGGACGAGATAGGTTTCTTCATTCGTGCAGCGCGAGGAGGTGATGCCGCCGATGGCGCTGCGCCCATATTGGTATTGGAGGCGGCGGAATTCCTTCGCGGTATGGGCGATTGCCTCTTCCCAGCTCACTTCGCGCCAGGGGTCGGTGATCTTTTCCCGGATCATCGGCGAAAGGATGCGGTCCTTATGGGTGGCATAGCCGTAAGCGAAGCGGCCCTTGACGCAGGAATGGCCGTGGTTCGCCTTGCCGTCCTTGTAGGGCATCATTCGGATGACCTCGTCACCCTTCACTTCGGCCTTGAACGAGCAGCCGACGCCGCAATAGGCGCAGGTGGTGACGGCCGAGCGCTCCGGCATGCCCTTTTCGAGCACGGTCTTCTCGCGCAATGCGTCGGTCGGGCAGGCCTGCACGCAGGCGCCGCAGGAGACGCATTCGGAAGCGATGAAGTCCTCATGCATGCCGGCGACCATGCGCGATTCGAAGCCGCGGCCCTCGATGGTCAGCGCGAAGGTGCCCTGCACCTCTTCGCAGGCCCGCACGCAGCGCGAGCAGACGATGCACTGCGCCGGATCGTAGGTGAAATAGGGGTTGGATTCGTCGCGGGCGATATAGTCGACCGCCAGCGAGCCATGGCCGGGCGCGACGCCGTTCTCTTCCTTGACGTGGTTGCGGCCCTCGACGCCATAGCGGTTCTCGGAGAGGCCGACCGACTTCGCCACCGCGTCGAATTCGCTGGCGCCGGTGCCGGCCTTCTCGTGCCAGCCGGTCGGGTGGTCGGAGACATAGAGCTCCATGACGCCGCGGCGAATGGCATCGAGTCGCTCGGACTGCGTGCGCACCACCATGCCTTCGCCGACCGGCGTCGTGCAGGAGGCCGGCGTGCCGCCGCGGCCTTCGATCTCGACCAGGCAGACGCGGCAGGAGCCGAAGGAATCCAGCATGTCGGTGGCGCACAGCTTCGGGATCTCGACCCCACCCTCCATCGCCGCGCGCATGATCGAGGTACCTTCCGGCACGGTGATGCTTTGCCCGTCGACCGTCAGCGTGATCTGCTTCTCGGCTCTCGATTCCGGGGTACCGTAGTCGATCTCTTCGATGAGTGTCGGGAAGTCGGCTTTGATGTTCATCTGCCAGCTCCTATTCGGCAGCCACGCGCGCCGGCGCCGGCCTGAAATCCTCGGGGAAATGCGTGATCGAGCTCATCACCGGGTAGGGCGTGAAGCCGCCCAGCGCGCAGAGCGATCCGAACTTCATCGTGTTGCAGAGGTCGGTGACCAGGGCGAGGTTCTTCTCGGCTTCGACACCGGCCGCGACCTTGTCCAGAACCTCCATGCCGCGCGTCGAGCCAAGGCGGCAGGGCGTGCACTTGCCGCAGCTTTCGATGGCGCAGAATTCCATGGCGAAGCGCGCCTGCTTCAGCATGTCGGCGCTGTCGTCGAACACGGTGATGCCGGCATGGCCGATCAGCCCGTCCTTGGCGGCGAAGGCTTCGTAGTCGAACGGCGTGTCGAACAAAGCGCGCGGGAAGTAGGCGCCGAGCGGACCGCCGACCTGCACCGCCTTCACCGGACGGCCCGAAGCCGTTCCGCCGCCGATCTCATCGACGATTTCGCCGAGCGTGAGGCCGAACGCCGTTTCGAACAGGCCGCCATGCTTGACGTTGCCGGCGATCTGGATCGGGATCGTGCCGCGCGAGCGGCCCATGCCGAAATCCTTGTAGTAGGCGGCGCCCTTGTCCATGATGATCGGCACAGAGGCCAGGCTGATCACGTTGTTGATCACCGTCGGCTTGCCGAAGAGACCCTGGATCGCCGGCAGCGGCGGCTTGGCGCGCACCACGCCGCGCTTGCCTTCCAGGCTGTTGAGCAACGAGGTTTCCTCGCCGCACACATAGGCGCCGGCGCCGACGCGGATTTCCATGTCGAAGGCATTGGGCGAACCCAACACGTTGACGCCGAGTACGCCGGCCTTGCGGGCGATCGCGACCGCCTTGTTCATCGTCGCCACCGCATGCGGATATTCCGAGCGGATATAGACGAAGCCCTTGGTGGCACCCGTCGCGATGCCGGCGATCGCCATGCCCTCGATCAGCACGAAGGGATCGCCTTCCATGATCATGCGGTCGGCGAAGGTGGCGCTGTCGCCCTCGTCGGCATTGCAGACGATGTATTTGCGCTCGGAAGCCGTATCCAGCACCGTCTTCCACTTGATGCCGGTCGGGAAGCCGGCGCCGCCGCGGCCGCGCAGGCCGGATTCAGTAACTTGGCTGACGATGTCGGCCGGCGCCATGGCGACCGCGTTCTCAAGGCCCTTCAGGCCGCCATGCGACTTGTAGCTGTCGAGCGACAGCGGATCGATGACGCCGCAGCGGGCGAAGGTCAGCCGCGTCTGCTTGGCGAGGAAGGGGATCTTGTCGGGCGCGCCGAGCCAGCGTTTGTGATGGCCGCCCTTGAGGAAGCCGCTGTCGAACAGGCTTTTCACGTCCGACGGCTTCACCGGCCCATAGGCGACGCGGCCCTCGGCGGTCGCCACCTCGACCATCGGCTCCAGGAAATAAGCGCCGCGCGAGCCGTTGCGCACGATCTTGGCCTCGACGCCGCGCTCCTTGAGCTCTTTTTCGATCGCTCTGGCGACCTTTTCGGCGCCGAGCGCCAGCGCGCCGGAATCCGCGGGGATATAGATGCGCGGGATCATGAACGCACCTCCGCGACGATCTCTTCGATCTTCTCGTCGTCGAGCCGGCCGATCACTTCGCCGTCCAGCATCGCCGATGGCGAGCAGGCGCAAAGCCCGAGACAATAGACCGGCTCCAGTGTAACCGATCCGTCACGGGCGGTCTCGTGAAAATCGATGCCGAGCAACTGCTTGACCTTGGCGGCGACGGCCTCCGAGCCCATCGACTGGCAGGCTTCCGCCTGGCAGAGCTTCAGCACGTGCCGGCCGGCCGGTTGGGCGCGGAAATCGTGATAGAAGGTGACGACGCCGTGAACTTCGGCCCTGGAAAGGTTCAGCCCGTCGGCAATGACCGGCAGTGCGGCCTGCGGCACGTGGCCAAACTCTTCCTGGATGCCGTGGAGGATCGGCAGCAACGGACCTTCGAGGTCCTTCAACTCCTCGATGATCGCCGCAATGCGCGACGCGATCTCGGTACTTGCAGGCTGCACCGTCATGCAGCGCCCTCCCTGGTCATCATGGCGACCCAATGTATGTCACCCCAACATATAGAGCGGTTTTGGGGCAACGACATGCACAGGGCGCAATATCGCTAAGTCCTTACGAAATCAGAGGAAACCCCCGAGATCAATAAAGCTGTCCCGTCGCTTGATAGAAATTTTCTATCAAAAACGCTCAGCCTGCATTCTCTAGCCTAGCGGTGGGCGCGGAAATCGTCTGCCAGCGCCATCGCCTCGTCCAGCAGCGCCTGCACCAAAGGTGTGTGCGGCTCGCGCGGCGCCGCCACCAGTCCGACGGTGTGGCTGGCGTCCGGCTCGACGATCGGGATGGCCCGGATCGGTTCCGAAAAGCCGAATGTTTCCGCAAGGTTGAGCGGCATGATCGATGACCATTTGCCGGTCCGGATATGCGAGAACAGCACGATCATCGAGTTGGATTCCAGTGTCGGCCGCACCTGCACGCCGGCTTCCGCCAGATGCTGGTCGATGATGCGCCGGTTCTGCATGTCCGGCGTCAGCAGGCAGAGCGGCAGCTGGCTGATCTCGGCCCACGTCACTTTGTCGCGGTCGGAATAGGGGTTCCCGACCGCCGTGATCAGCTGGTAGCGCTCGTCATAAAGCGGCACGCTCGTCACCCGCCCCAGCGGCTCGTTGTCGAGATAGGTGATGCCGGCGTCGATGTCGAAATTGCCGAGCAACGACAGCACCTCGATCGAGGTGCGCGACAGGATCGAGAAGGTGACGCCCGGATGCTTTTCGCGAAACGGCGTCGTCAGCCGCGCCACCATGGCTAAAGCCGTGGGGACCGCGGCGATGCGGATGCGTCCCGACAGGCCGTGGCGCGCGGCGCGCATCTCCTCGCGCATGGTCCGTGAGTCGCCGACGATGCGGCGCGCCCATGTCAGCACCTGCCTGCCTTCCGGCGTCAGGCCCTGGAAGCGCGAGCCGCGCAGCACCAGCATGACGCCGAGCTGCTCCTCGAGCTGCTTGATGCCAGCCGACAGCGTCGGCTGGGTGACGCCGCACACCTCGGCCGCGCGGCCGAAATGCTCCTCCTTGGCTAAAGCGATGAAGAATTCCAGCTTGTCGATCATGCCATTCGATCCACCGCGATTTGCCCAAGGTCAGGGAAATCGCCTCGCTTCGCAAGATACACCCGATCGAACCTCGTCCACATTTTTAAGCCGGCTCACCTGTTTTCCCGTGCTGCGCTTGGGGTTATGTGGTGGAGACGCGGACGCATGGAGGACCAGATGCTGGGTTGGTTTCGCAAACTGTTGCCGCGCGAGGATCGCTTCTTCGAGCTGTTCGAGCGGCACTCGCGCACCGTGGTCGGCGGCGCGGAGGCCCTCGAGCAGCTTCTCCAAGGCAGGGACATCGACCGCTGGTGCCAGAAGATCGTCGATCTCGAGGACGAGGCGGACGGGATCACTGCGGAGGTGCTGCTTGCCGTCAGGCGCTCCTTCATCACGCCCTTCGACCGCGGCGACATCAAGGACCTGATCCAGTCGATGGATGACGCCATCGACACGATGCACAAGACCGTCAAGACGGTAAAACTGTTCGAGGTGCGGGAATTCGATCCGCTGATGCAGGAAATGGGCGGCGTCATCGTCCAGGCCGCCCGACTGGTCGCCGAGGCGATACCGTTGCTCGGCAAGGTCGGCGCGAACGCCGCGCGCCTCAACGCCATCGCCGAGGAGGTCATGCGCGTCGAGGGGCGGGCTGACGACCTGCATGAGCAGGGCCTGAAAGATCTGTTCAGGAAGCACAGCCGCAACGATGCCATGGCCTATCTGATCGGCTCGGAGATCTATGGCCAGTTGGAAAAGGTGGTCGACCGTTTCGAGGACGTCGCCAACGAGATCAGCGGCATCGTCATCGAGAACGTATAGGCAATGGACGCCACGATCGCCTTTCCCCTGCTGATCGGTCTCGTCGCCGTCGCGCTGTTTTTCGATTTCCTCAACGGCCTGCACGATGCCGCCAACTCGATCGCGACCATCGTCTCCACCCGCGTGCTCAGGCCGCACTATGCGGTGTTCTGGGCGGCCTTCTTCAATTTCATCGCCTTCCTGTTCTTCGGGCTGCATGTCGCCGAGACTGTGGGAAAAGGCATCGTCAACGCCGAGATCGTCACGCCGGCGGTGATCTTCGCCGCGCTCGTCGGCGCCATCGTCTGGAACATCGTCACCTGGATCGCCGGCATTCCGTCGAGCAGTTCGCATGCGCTGATCGGCGGGCTGGTCGGTGCCGGCGTCGCCAAGGCCGGCACGGGCGCCATCGTCTGGTCCGGGCTGGGCAAGACCGTCGCCGCGATCGTGCTCTCGCCCGCGACCGGATTCGTCCTGGCGCTCGTCCTCGTTCTCATTGTCTCCTGGCTGTTTTTGCGCCAGACGCCGTTCGCCGTCGACAACGCGTTCCGCGTGCTTCAGTTCTTCTCGGCCTCA
The DNA here is from genome assembly GCF_058312955.1 of Mesorhizobium sp. LEGMi-168a. Lineage (NCBI taxonomy): Bacteria > Pseudomonadati > Pseudomonadota > Alphaproteobacteria > Hyphomicrobiales > Phyllobacteriaceae > Mesorhizobium > Mesorhizobium sp. LEGMi-168a. Next base: position 2,426 of record NZ_JBZEGV010000044.1, on the reverse strand, counting down.
CTTTACTCGCTGGGGCACGGCGGCAACGACGCGCAGAAGACCATGGGCATCATCGCCGTGCTGCTCTATTCGCAAGGCATGCTCGGCCAGAGCTTCTACGTGCCGTTATGGGTGGTCATCACCTGCCAGTCGGCGCTGGCGCTGGGCACGCTGCTCGGCGGCTGGCGCATCGTCCATACGATGGGCTCGAAGATCACCCGGCTCAATCCCATGCAGGGTTTTTGCGCCGAGACCGGCGGCGCCATCACCCTTTTTGCCGCCACCTGGCTCGGCGTCCCGGTGTCGACGACGCACACCATCACCGGCGCCATCATCGGCGTCGGCGCCGCCCGCCGCGTTTCGGCCGTGCGCTGGGGCATTGCCGGCAACATCGTCGTGGCGTGGGTGATCACGCTGCCGGCAACGGCGGCGATCTCGGCGCTTACCTATCTTGCCACGCGGTTGGTCGGATGAGGCGATCCGGTTCCGCCTGATCGCGCAGCTAGTTGCCCACCAGGTTCAGGATGTTGCCGTCGGGATCCTTGAACCAGGCGATCTTCATGCCGGAGCCGACGTGGATGTCACCCTCGAGCGACAGTCCGGGCATGTCGTAGTGCTCGAAGGTGACGCCCTTCGACCGCAGCGCTTTGACGATAGGCTCGATCTGGTTGCCGACCGCCCAGGTCGCGGCCGTCGCCTTGTTGGTGCCGGCGAATTGCGAATGGTAGACGTTAACGAGGGTGTCGCCGCTTTTATAGACGATCAGTTCGCCATCCATGTCTTCCACTTGGCTGAGGCCGAGCGTTCCCTCGTAAAACGCCTTTGCCTTGGCGAGGTCTTTTACCGCCAGATTGGCTGTAGCATTGCTGTTTTCGAGCATGACCGCCTCCTTCCGGTTGTCGTGTCGACGCTCATGGTGACCGAAATAGCGCCCGTCGATCGATTGGCCATGGGCAGGCGGTTCAACTATCGATCGGACGAAAGCGCCGTCCGGCGAAATTGCCGATCGTTCTGTGGTGCGTCGATTTCCGGGGCACATTGGGCAAGCCGTTGTTCCACGGCTTGGTTCTGCGGGGAAACTGCACTATCTCAAACGCCAAACCCCGAGGAAAGATCATGACCGTCACCAAGGAATCCGTCATCGAGCGCCTGAGGACGGTGAACGGGCCGGATTTCACCGGCAATATCGTCGACCTCGGCCTGGTCTCCGAAATTTTCATCGCCGATTCCAAAGTGTTCTTCTCGATCACCGTTCCCGCCGCCCGCGCGCAGGAGATGGAGCCGTTGCGCGCCGCCGCCGAGCGCGTGGTCAAGGCCATCCCCGGCGTTGCCAATGCCATGGTCGCGCTGACGGCCGAGAAAAAGGGCGGCGGCATGGAAGCGCCGGTTCGGCCGCGCCCGGCTCCGCAGCCGGCGCCGCCAAGGCCGGCTCCGCAGGCGGCGCCCCAGCGTCCCGCCCCGCAGGCGCCGGCCTCGCACAGCCATGGCAAGCGCGGCGTGCCCGGCATCGATGCGATCATCGCGGTCGCCTCCGGCAAGGGCGGCGTCGGCAAGTCGACCACCGCCGTCAACCTGGCGCTTGGCCTTGCCGCCAATGGGCTGAAGGTCGGCGTGCTCGATGCCGATATCTACGGGCCGTCGATGCCGAGGCTGCTCAACATCCATGGCCGGCCGCAGACCGTCGACGGCAAGGTCCTGAAGCCGATGCAGAATTATGGCCTCAAGGTGATGTCGATGGGCTTCCTCGTCGACGAAGAGACGCCGATGATCTGGCGCGGGCCGATGGTGATGTCGGCGCTGACCCAGATGCTGCGCGAGGTCGAGTGGGGGCCGCTCGACGTGCTGGTCGTCGACATGCCGCCCGGCACCGGCGACGCCCAGCTCACCATGGCGCAGCAGGTGCCGCTTGCCGGCGCCGTCATCGTGTCGACGCCGCAGGACCTCGCCCTGATCGACGCCCGCAAGGGCCTCAACATGTTCAAGAAGGTCGACGTGCCGCTGCTCGGCATCGTCGAGAACATGAGCTACTTCCTCGCGCCCGACACCGGCAAGCGCTACGACATTTTCGGCCATGGCGGCGCGCGCCGCGAGGCCGAGCGCCTCGGCGTCACCTTCCTCGGCGAAGTGCCGCTCGAAATGGGCATCCGCGAAAGCTCGGACGCCGGGGCTCCCGTTGTCGCCTCCAAGCCGGAAGGCGCCGAGGCCAAGATCTATCGCGACATCGCCTCGAAAGTCTGGGCCAGGGTCCAGGAGGAGCGCGGCGCGGCGGAAGCCGCGGTGCCGAGCATCGTCTTTGAGTAGCGCGAATACCCTCCCCCCTGAGGGTAGGGCTATCGCATATGAGTGAAGAGGCGGAGTAGGTCTTGATCGGCCCATCGTGCTTTGAGTCGTTTGTGGCTGAGCGGGATGTTTTCGGGGTCGGCTCTGAGAACATTGAGCGTGAGGCG
>NZ_JBZEGV010000043.1:0-42584 GCF_058312955.1 Mesorhizobium sp. LEGMi-168a | reverse complement strand
GCGAACGGACCGAAGCTCCCCATGGCTTCCATCGCCGTCCACAAGAATGGTTCCGTTCTCCTGAGCCCCTCCGAACGCGGGATTATGGTGCAGCCGTCCCGAGCGGCGACCGGATATGAGGTGGTACAGGTCAGCCATGGCTGCCGGTACTGGGAATGGGCGCAACTGGATACCGTCGACAACCACAAAGGCCGTCAACAATGGTGACCACACCCCTTGACCTTCAACTCATCATATGAGGGGAGAAGGGGGAGCTCCCTCACTCCGGCACTTTCCTCACAGCTCCCTTGTCGGCGCTGGTGGCGAAAGCGGCATAGGCGCGCAAGGCCGTGGTCACCTTGCGCTTGCGCTTTTCCGCCGGCTTCCAGGCGTTCGCGCCCTTCGCCGCCATCGCCTTGCGGCGCGCATCGAGCTCGGCCTCGCCGACGGCGAGATGGATCTTGCGGTTCGGGATGTCGATCTCGATCGTGTCACCTTCCTGCACCAGCCCAATCAGCCCGCCCTCGGCGGCTTCCGGCGAGACATGGCCGATCGACAGGCCCGACGTGCCGCCGGAGAAGCGGCCGTCGGTGATCAGCGCGCAGGCTTTGCCGAGGCCTTTCGACTTCAGATAGCTGGTCGGGTAGAGCATTTCCTGCATGCCGGGGCCGCCGCGCGGGCCCTCGTAGCGGATGACGACGATGTCGCCGGCCTTGATCTCGTTGCCGAGGATCGCCTTGACCGAGGCATCCTGGCTTTCGAAGACGCGGGCCGGGCCGGTGAATTTCAAGATCGACTCGTCGACGCCGGCGGTCTTCACGATGCAGCCGTCGAGCGCCAGATTGCCTTTCAGCACGGCGAGGCCGCCATCCTTGGAGAACGGCGTCTTTGCCGAGCGGATGACGCCCGTCTCGCGGTTCGTGTCGAGCTCGTCCCAGCGGCGGTCCTGGCTGAAGGCGACCTGCGTCGGCACGCCGCCGGGGGCGGCACGGAAGAACTCGCGCACGTTCTCGGCCGAAGTGCGGGCGATGTCCCAATGGTCGAGCGCCTCGCCGAGGGTTGCGGCGTGCACCGTCGGCAGGTCGCGGTTGATCAGCCCGGCCTCGTCGAGCTGGCCGAGGATCGCCATGATGCCGCCGGCGCGATGGACGTCCTCCATGTGAACGTCGGCCTTGGCCGGCGCCACCTTGCAGAGCACCGGCACCTTGCGCGACAGCCGGTCGATGTCCTCCATGGTGAAGTCGACCTCGCCCTCATGCGCCGCGGCGAGGATGTGCAGAACCGTGTTGGTCGAGCCGCCCATGGCGATGTCGAGCGCCATGGCGTTCTCGAAGGCGCCCTTGGTAGCGATGCTGCGCGGCAGCGCGCTTTCGTCCTCCTGCTCGTAATAGCGCTGGGCAAGATCGACGATCAGATGGCCGGCCTCGACGAACAGGCGCTTGCGGTCGGCATGGGTGGCCAAAGTCGAGCCGTTGCCGGGCAGGGAGAGACCGAGCGCCTCGGTCAGGCAGTTCATCGAATTCGCAGTGAACATGCCCGAGCAGGAGCCACAGGTCGGGCAGGCCGAACGCTCGATGACCTTGACGTCCTCGTCGGAGATCTTGTCGTCGGCGGCCGCGACCATGGCGTCGACCAGGTCGAGCGCCTGCGCCTTGCCGGCCAGCACCACCTTGCCGGCCTCCATCGGCCCGCCCGAGACGAAGACGGTCGGGATGTTGAGGCGCAAGCTGGCCATCAACATGCCGGGCGTGATCTTGTCGCAGTTGGAGATGCACACCATGGCGTCGGCGCAATGCGCGTTGACCATGTATTCGACGGAGTCGGCGATCAGCTCGCGCGACGGCAGCGAATAGAGCATGCCGTCATGGCCCATGGCGATGCCGTCGTCGACGGCGATGGTGTTGAACTCCTTGGCGACGCCGCCGGCCTTCTCGATCTCGCGCGCCACCAATTGGCCGAGGTCCTTCAGATGGACATGGCCCGGCACGAACTGGGTAAAGGAATTGACCACCGCGATGATCGGCTTGCCGAAATCGCTGTCCTTCATGCCAGTGGCGCGCCACAGGCCGCGGGCGCCGGCCATGTTGCGGCCATGGGTGGTGGTGCGGGAACGATAGGCAGGCATCGAATTGTCCTTGCTGGCTGGCCGCGCTGAGCGTGGCGCGACGGCGCTGAATTTTGGTCGGCAGCGGTTATAGCGGCCAAGGTCCGGCCTTGCCACAGTTTTGCACTGCGCCACGATTCTTCAGAAAAATTCGAAATCGCTGTCGGATCGCGGCTTGCCAGTCCGTCCTTGAAGCAGACGGCGCCAAATCGCCGGCGCGCCGTTTGAAGATGGAACCAAGCTGAACAAGCCCGAGGAGCAAGACATGCAGAAGATCACCACCTTCCTGTGGTTCGACGGCCAGGCCGAGGAGGCCATGAACCACTACGTCTCGATCTTCCAGAATTCGAAGGTGCTGAGCGTGACGCGCTGGCCCAAGGGCCATCCTCAAGGAGGCCAGGTGCTGGTGGCCTCGTTCGAGCTCGACGGCGTGACCTTCCAGGCACTGAATGGCGGGCCGCAATACAAGTTCTCCGAGGCGATCTCGCTGTCGATCGACTGCAAGACGCAAGGCGAGGTCGATCATTTCTGGACAAGGCTCACGGAGGGCGGCGGCGAGCCTGGCCCCTGCGGCTGGCTGAAGGACAAGTTCGGCGTTTCCTGGCAGGTCGTGCCGGAACAGCTGCCACGCCTGCTGCAGGACAAAGACCAGGCCAAGGCCGGCCGGGTCATGCAGGCGATGATGCAGATGGGCAAGATCGAGATTGATAAGCTCGAGGCTGCGGCGAGGGGATGAACGCGGCGCCCTTCCCCTTCTCCCCTTGTGGGCGAAGGTGGATCGGCGCGACGCGCCGAGACGGATGAGGGGTGTTCCAGCTTGGCTAGGACGGCGATCCGTCACCCACCCCTCAACCGTCTCGGCGCTGCGCGCCGATCCACCTTCTCCCACAAGGGGAGAAGGAAAGGCTGCGCTTCACGCCGCCTTGTCGCGGATTTGGTAGTCCTTCACCGCCGTGAAGCGGATCGCCTTCCAGCGCTCGGCTTCGTAGTTGAGCGAAAAGGCGTGCTGGGCGAGGAAGACCGGGTCGTTGTCGAGGTCGCGGGCGATGTCGCCGCGATGGCCTTCGATGAAGCGCTGCACCTCCGCCTTGTCGTCGGCCGAAATCCAGCGGCAGACGGAAAAGCGCGACATCTCGAAATCCACCGGCAGCGTGTATTCGATGTTCAGCCGTTCCTTCAGCACATCGAGCTGTAGCGCGCCGACGACGCCGACGATGGCCGGCGAGCCGTCCTCCGGCGAGAACAGCTGCACGACGCCTTCCTCGGCCATCTGGTGCAGCGCTTCCTTCAGCTTTTTCGCCTTCATGGCATCGCCGAGGCGGACGCGGCGCAGGATTTCCGGGGCGAAGTTCGGCACGCCGCGGAACAGGATCTCCTCGCCCTCGGTCAGCGTGTCGCCGATGCGCAGCGTGCCGTGATTGGGGATGCCGACGACGTCGCCGGCAAAGGCCTCGTCGGCGGTGACGCGGGTGCGGGCGAAGAAGAACTGCGGCGCCGACAGGCTCATCGGCTTGCCGGTGCGCACCAGCTTCGCCTTCATGCCGCGCTCGAGCTTGCCCGAGCAGACGCGGACAAAGGCGATGCGGTCGCGGTGGTTGGGATCCATGTTGGCCTGGATCTTGAACACGAAGGAGGTCATTTTCTCCTCCGTCGCCTCCACCGTGCGTTCGTCGGCTTCCTGCGCGCGCGGCGGCGGACCGTAGGCGCCGAGCGCCTCGATCAGGTCGCGCACGCCGTAATTGCGCAGCGCCGAGCCGAAATAGACCGGGGTCAGGTGACCTTCGCGGAAGGCGTCGACATCAAGCGGACGGCAGGCCTCGCGCGCGAGCTCCAGCTCCTCGATGAAGTCGTTGCGCTCATTCTCCGGCAGGAGCCCGGCGACGCGGTTGGAATCCGGACCGTGGACCGGCGTGCGCTCCTTCTCGTCGTCGCTTCGGCGCACTGCGTTCAGCGCCAGGTGATAGGTGCCGGAAAAAGTCTTGCCGCGGCCGATCGGCCAGGTGACCGGCGCGGTATCCAGCGCCAGCTTCTGCTCGATCTCGTCTAAAATCTCGAACGGATCGCGGCTCTCGCGGTCCATCTTGTTGACGAAGGTGATGATCGGGATGTCGCGCAGCCGGCAGACCTCGAACAACTTCAGCGTGCGCGGCTCGATGCCCTTGGCGGCGTCGATGACCATGACAGCCGAGTCCACCGCCGACAGCGTGCGGTAGGTGTCGTCGGCGAAATCCTCGTGGCCGGGCGTGTCGAGCAGGTTGAAGACGTTGTCGTCATATTCGAAGGTCATCACCGAGGTGACGACCGAGATGCCGCGCTCACGCTCGATTTTCATCCAGTCGGACCGGGTCTGGATGCGGTCCTTCTTGGCCTTGACCTCGCCGGCAAGCTGGATGGCGCCGCCGAACAAAAGCAGCTTTTCGGTGAGCGTGGTCTTGCCGGCGTCGGGGTGGGCGATGATCGCGAAAGTGCGGCGGCGCGCAACCTCTTCAGGTATGGTCTCGGGCATTTCTTCCAGGAGTTCCGTGTGACAGGCGGCGCTTCTACCAGCGCTGCGCCGGCATGTCGACATGGGCGGGCAATGCCTCGTGCCCGCCGTTCCCCGGGTCAGGCCAGTTCGGCCGTGCTTTCCGCTCTCGCGATCTCGGGCAGCCAGCCGGCAACGGCGCTGCCTATCGCGTCAGCATGGTCTTCCTGCAGATAGTGCGCGCCGGGCCCCAGATTGATGAACCGGCAGTTCTTCAGCCCGGCCGCGAATTGCTGTGCCGCCTGCGGCGAAATCAGCGCGCCGGGATCGCCCGCGAAAAGCAGTTTCGGATAGGAGGAGAGCCGCAGCGCCCGGTGATCGTGCCCGCTGATGGCGGCGACATCGGCGGGCTGGCCTTCGATCGGCAATTCCCTTGGCAGGCGCAGCACCGGCTTGCGCGATTGCGGCGTCGCGAACGGCGCCCGATAAGCGGCCATGTCCTCGTCGCTCATTGTGCGCAGCACCGAGGCCGGCAGCACTTTCTCGACGAAGACGTTGTCCTCCAGGACCAGCTTTTCGCCGACGCCGGGCGTGCGCAGCGCCTTGAACAGGTCGCGCGCCTGCTGACGCTGATGAAAATCTTCCCAGCGCTCGAAGGGCCGGATGAATTCCATGAAGGCGAGACCCAAAACGCGCTGCGGCCGCCGCGCCGCGAAATGAAACGCAAGCGCGGTGCCCCAGTCCTGGGCGACGATCACCAGATCCTTGATGCCGAGCGCGTCGATGAAGGCATCGAGGTAGCGGACATGATCGAAGAAGCGATAGTCGATATCAGGCTTGCCCGACTGACCGTAGCCGATCAGGTCCGGCGCGATGCAACGGCCGACCGGCGCGACATGCGGAATGATGTTACGCCAGATGTAGGAAGAGGTCGGGTTGCCGTGCAGGAAGAGCACTACCGGGCCGGATGTGCCAGCCTCCAGATAGGACATGGTGGAATCGAGCACGGCGACTTGTGAGCGCCGCAGCGCGGCAGCGCCAGTCTGTTGTCCGTCGGTTTTCGAATTCATCGCACTCACTCCTTGCCAAACACGGTACCGAAGATGATTTTCTTGAACCGCTCGAGCGGCTCCGGATTGCGCTCGACCTTCATGCGCAGCATGGCGCCCTGCCAGGACGACAGCAGGAAATCGGCGAGGTCGTCGGCATCGAAGGCCTTGCTGATGTCGCCGGCCTCCTGGCCTTCGGCGATACAGGCCGCGAATGGCTGGCGCCAGCGTTCGAAAATGCCGACCAGTTTGAGCCGCAACGCCTCGCTGTGAACCGCTGTCTCAAGACTGAGATTGCCGATCATACAGCCGCGCGCCCAGTCATGCGCTTCGAGCTTGGACGTGATGACGTCGAGATAGCGGCGCAGCCTGCCGGCGGGCGGTGTGCCATCGTTTGCCAACGCCTTTTCGACCAGTCCGCTGACATAGGCGAAGTAGCGTTCCAGCACCTCGCCGACAAACGCTTCCTTGGAAGCAAAGTGGTTGGTGAAGGAACCCGGCCGGGCGCCGGCCGCGGCGACGATGTCGCGCACGCCGGCCGCCGAATAGCCGGAATTCCAAATGGTCTGGAAACCGGCTTCGAGGAGGTTTTCGCGGAGTGATTGTCTAGCCATGCTGATATAATACGTACGTACGTATTGATGTCAAGCGACGAAAAATTTGCGTTGGCAAGGGCCGCAGCAAATGGCAGTGGTCCGGAACGCGACGCCGAGGAGGAAGATTTCGTGGCCAAACAAGTCATCGTCATCGGCGCCGGCATCATCGGCGCGTCGATCGCCTGGCATCTGACGAAAGCCGGCGCCCGGGTGACGGTCGTTTCCGGGAGCGGCGCCGGCGGAGTCGCGACGCCGAATTCCTTCGCCTGGATCAATGCCAGCTGGGGCAATCCGGAAACCTATTTCCGGCTGCGCATGCGCGCCATGGCCGAGTGGAAGCGGCTGGCAAAGGAACTGCCCGGCCTGCCGCTCGCTTGGTGTGGCGGCCTGTGCTGGGACCAGCCGGTGGACAGGCTCGAAACCTATGCGGCCGAGCATTCGTCCTGGGGCTACGGCATCGAGCGAATCGGCCGCGAACAGGCGGCGCGCATCGAGCCCAATCTCACCGAGTTTCCCGAGTTTGCGCTTTACGTCGCGGAGGAAGGCGTCGCCGAGCCGGTCGCCACCGCCAGGGCGCTGCTTGCCGATGCCGAACGGCGCGGCGCGCGGATCGTCAACGGGACCGTCGATAGGCTGGCGCTGGCCAGCGGCAAGGTCACCGGCGTCGTCGTTGCGGGCGAAATCATCGCCGCCGACGAGGTGGTGATCGCCGCCGGCGCCGGCGCTCCGGCGATCGCCGCGACGGCCGGCATCAGGATACCGATCGAGATGCCGCCCGGCCTGATCGTCCATTCGCGCCCCTACAAGAAATTGCTCAACGGGCTGGTGCTGGCCGACAAGCTCCACATGCGGCAGACGGCCGGGGGACGCATCATCGCCGGCTCGGATTTCGGCGGCGGCGATCCGGGCGTGAATCCGGAAGCCACCGCGCGCGAGCTTTTCCACGCAACGAAAGCGATGCTGCGTGGCGCGGGTGGGCTGGAACTCGACTTCCATACCGTCGGCTACCGGCCTACCCCGGTCGACGGCTTTCCGATCGTCAGCCGAGCCGACGGTATCGGCGGCCTCTTTATCGCCGTCACCCATTCCGGCATCACGCTGGCGCCGGCGGTCGGCCTGTTTGCGGCCCGCGAAATCCTCGACGGCGAGCGCGATGCGTTGCTCGCGCCATACGGTCTGTCGCGTTTCGCTTAGAGCTATTAACGCAATCCCGGACTTTAGTAGCCCGGCGGCCGGCGGAAGCCGCCGCTGAGCGTCGCGATCGCTGCGGCGATGCCGAGCAGACGCGCCTCCGACCATTTCCTGCCGACGAGTTGCAAGCCAATGGGCAAGCCGTTGCTGTCCTGCCCGCAAGGGATCGCGATCGCCGGGTGGCCGGAATAGTTGAAGACCGCGCCATAGGCCGGCAGCATCCAATAGCTCTCGTCCTTGCCGTCGACCCTGAGCGGGCTGCCAGGCTTGCAATGCGGGAAGGCCGTGGTCATGGCGACCGGACAGAGCAAGGCATCGCAGCTTTGGAAGAAGCTTTCCCAGGCAAGGATCGAGCGGTCGCGGCGGGCGAGCGCCGCGACCCAACGCGACACCGGGGTCGGCTGCTCCGGCGGTTCCGGCTGTGCTGCCTCCAGCATTATGCCGATCAGCTTGCCGCCCTCGGCGAGATCGTCGTGCAGGTCGAGCTTCGGCAGACTTGCTTCCTCGACGCGCGCGCCGGCGGACGCCAGGTGCGATGCCAGCTTTTCTACGGCGGCGCCAATCTCGCTCGCAACAGGAAAGCCGGCAAAGGATTTAGCGAAGGCAATGCGCAGTGACTTCAGCTCCAGCTTCGGCGTCGCGTCAATCGGGACCGGCGCCAGATCGGTATCCGCTCGGTCCGGCCCGGCAATGATCGGATAGATCAGCGCCAGATCCTCGATGTTGCGCGCCAACGGACCGACACACGACATCAGCCGCACACTGCGTGGCGCGCCGCCCGGATCGGGGAAGGCGCCGGCCAGCGAGATACGATGCTCGGTCGGCTTCAGGCCATAGACGCCGCAGAAGGCGGCGGGCAGCCGGATCGAATCCTGCATGTCTGTGCCGACTTCGAACGGTGTCATGCCTGTTGCGACGGCGGCGGCTGCCCCGCCGCTGGAACCGCCCGCGGTGCGTGACAGATCCCACGGATTGCTGGTGCGGCCGAACAACGGATTGTCCGACTGCCAGTCGCCCAGCATGGTGGCGACATTGGTCTTGCCAATCAGCACACCGCCGGCTGCCTTCAGCCGGGCGACGACGGGGCTGTCGCTCCCCGGCACATAATCGGCAAAGGGCGGGAAGCCGGCGGTGGTCTTCATGCCCGCCGTCTCATGCGTGTCCTTCAAGGTGAAGGGCACGCCGTGCAGCGGGCCGGGCGTGTCGCCGCGCGCCAGTGCCGCATCGACCTGCTGGGCGCGCTCGCGCGCGCTTTCCCGATCGAGGATGACGACGGCGTTGACCGTTTCGTTGTGCCGGTCGATCTGCGCAAGATGCGCATCGAGCGCTTCCACGGCCGAGATTTTCCTGCCGGCAATCACGGCCGCGAGCTTGATGGCGGATGAGAAGGCGAGGTCCATGACAAGGCTCCGGCTACTGCGCGCCGCCATCAAACATGGCGGATTTCGATGTGGCTTCAAGCCGAGTTCAGCACTCGGAACTCGGTAACGTTTGATCGAAATTGTGGCGACTGACATGTCAAGGTTGGTGCTCCACGGCGCCCCCCCTCTGTCCTGCCGGACATCTCCCCCACTTGGGGGGAGATTGGCAGCTTCGCCGACGGCGCCATTCCTGCAACATTGGCGATCGGCGAAAGCCGACGCAGCATCCGATCTCCCCCCTTGTGGGGGAGATGTCCGGCAGGACAGAGGGGGGCGCGAAGGATCGCGGCCTAGCTGAACTCTGGAAATTACACAGCCAACGCGAACTTAGCGATCGCAGGCGCGAACGGCTGGATGCTGGTGCCGTCGCTGGTCATGGTGACGAAGCTCGACGGCGGGATTGCCTGCCAGTCGCTACTGTCGCGGTCGAAGGGTTCCGAGACGATGCAGCGGCCGGCGCCCCTGGCGAAGGCGCCGGTATAGAGCGTCGGTGCGTGATCGTCGGTCGCGTAGCGCACGGCGTGGAGCGCCTGACCATCGGAAAAGGCAGCGGTTAGTTTCAGGGACGGCTCGATACCGGCGCGGTGCGAGGCGTCCAACACGCGGCTGGTGGCGCGCGACGCCGCGCCTTGCGGATCAGTGGAGAGGTCCTCGTCGATCATCAAGAGAAAAAAGAGTTCGGAATCGGTGGTGCCTTCGCGCTGGTCGAAGACTTCATCGGAGAGCGAATTCTCCAGCGCGCGGCGGATCTTTTCGAAGCCGCCGATCTGGCCGTTGTGCATGAACGACCAGCGTCCGGAGATAAACGGGTGGCAGTTCATGCGGCTGGTGGCGCCGCCGGTCGAGGCGCGCACATGGGCGAGGAACAGGCCGGATTTGATCTGCCGGCAGAGGCTCTTCAGGTTGGGGTCGGACCAGGCCGGCAGGATGTCGCGGTAAAGGCCTGGCTCGGGCCGGTCGCCATACCAAGCGAGGCCGAAGCCGTCGCCATTGGTGGGCGACTTGGCCTCCTGGGCGCAGTGGCTCTGGGCGATCAGCGAGTGGCAGGGCGCGGTGATGATGTCTTCGAGGAAGACCGCTTCACCAAGATAGGCCGCCCACCGGCACATCGCTTTCCACCATCCGTCAGGCGCGGTCCAAGAGAGCCTTCGGCTCCGTCACTGCGTGTGAGCCTCTGTTGTGCGTGCGCTCGTAGAGCTCGCGCACGATTCGGCTGGCCGTAGTCTCGAACAGAAATGGCAAGAAAGCGTGAATGAGAGCGGCGCCGGCGGCCATCGACAGGCGGGAACAGAACCAGGCGGCAAAGGCCATATGGCCGAAATAGGTCTCGCCGACCTTGGCCGGGTGAGAGGTGAAGAGTGCCGTAAGCCGTGTCGTCATGGTGGATCCCTCCTGCCGGGATGAGCCCCGATGTTGAGTATCGTGCCATGGGCCGAAGGTTCATCGGTCTCAAATTGTCCTTGTATAGAAGCCTATTCTGGGACATTTGTCCCAATATGGCCTTAGAACTCGATGAAATTGATCGAAGATTGCTGGCGGAGCTGCAGCGCGACGGCACGCTTTCGGTCGACCAGCTGTCGGAGCGCGTGGCGCTGTCGCGCAACGCGTGCTGGCGGCGCGTCAAGCGGCTGGAGGAGGACGGCGTCATCACCGGCCGCGTGGCGCTGGTCGATGCCGACAAGCTCGGGCTCGGTCTTTCGGTGTTCATCCTGATCCGAACGTCGAACCACGACCCGGACTGGCTGCAGAAATTCCGGGCGGCGGTGACCGGCTTTGCCGAGATCACCGGCGTCTACCGCATGTCCGGCGACCTCGACTATGTGCTGAGAGCCCGCGTCGCCGACGTCAAAGCCTATGACCGGCTCTACCAGCGGCTGATCGCCAAGGTGGCGCTGTCGGACGTCTCGGCGTCCTTCGTGATGGAGGAGATCAAGGAGACGACCGTCGTTCCGGTGGAGCTGCGCTGACGGAACCGCGCTCAAAGAAAGCCGTTGATAGGCTCGGCTTCGAGTTGACCGAATCGCCATTCGCGCCGATAGGAATGGGCTCATGCGCACCGCTGTCTATCCTTCCTCCGTCATCGGCCCCACCGTCGGTTTCGTAAGGCTTCCGCATGGCGAGGGCTTGCCGCTGCCTGCCTATGAGAGCGCGGGCGCCGCCGGCCTGGATCTGCGCGCGGCAGTGCCGGAGGACAGGCCGCTGCTGATCCTGCCCGGAAAGCGCGCGCTGGTGCCGACCGGGCTGATCCTGGAAATCCCGGAGGGCATGGAAGGCCAGGTGCGGCCGCGTTCCGGCCTCGCCTTCAAGCATGGGCTCACCGTCCTCAACACGCCCGGCACCATCGACAGCGACTATCGCGGTGAGGTGAAGGTGCTGCTCGTCAATCTCGGCGATGAGGATTTTGCCGTGACGCGCGGCATGCGCATCGCGCAGATCGTCTTTGCCGCGGTGACGCAGGTGGCCAGCGAGGAACGGTCGCTCGCCGGCGGCACGGCGCGCGGCGCCGGCGGTTTCGGGTCGACCGGCACGGCTTAATGCAGGTTCCTAAACTGGTCATCTTCGACTGCGACGGGGTTCTGGTCGATACCGAGAACCTTGCCAACCGGCGTCTTGCCGAATGGCTGAATGCCGCCGGCTTTCAAACCACCTTCGAATATTGCCGCAAGAATTTCTCGGGCCGCAGCATGGCCTCGGTGCAGAAAGAGATCGAAGAAGAAACCGACGTCAGGCTCGGCGCTGACTTCGTCGAGCGCTGGAATGCCGGCCTGCCGGACCTGTTCGCGCATGGCGTCGATGCGATCCCTCACGTGCGCGACTTCATCGAGAAGGTGCGGGCCGCCGGCATCGCCTATTGCGTCGCCTCCTCGGCGCGGGTGTCGAAGATGCATATCACGCTCGGCCAGACCGGGCTGTTGCCGCTGTTCGAGCACGCCATGTTCTCCTCCACCATGGTCGGGCGCGGCAAGCCGTTCCCGGATCTCTTCCTCCATGCCGCAAAGACGATGGGTTTCGCGCCGGCCGACTGCATCGTCATCGAGGATAGCGTCGCCGGCACCCAGGCCGGCATCGCCGCCGGCATGCGGGTGTTCTCCTATCATGCCGATCCGTTCTCCGACCCCGACGGCTTGGCCGCGGCCGGCGGCATATTGTTCGACGACATGCGCGAACTGGCAGGCCTGGTGCCGATCCACTGATTTTGGACGCGGCTGCGCACTTCAAAATGCCGTGCTAGCGTGTGCCCTTCGAGGGGCGCCACACCATGATCTCCGTCTTATCCCGTCTCGTGCTTGCATGCCTGCTGCTGCCGTGCCTGTGGACGGCGGCGGACGCTCGGGCCATCAGCTTTCCGGAATTGAACAGCGCTGTTCCCGGGCATCAGGACATCACCTATCTCGATCTTGCAAAAATGGTCGTTCCCGATCTCGCCGCCAGCGATGACGGTTTCTACAAGGGCAGCGCGCCGATCGAGATGCGCCATATCCTCGGCGGCGACGAAGGCGGCTCGCCGCCAGAGACCATCAACCTGCCGAACGCCGCCGTGCTCGCCATCAAGGCAGGCGGCAAGGACCGGCTGACGATGCTTTTCGACCTCGGCGACTCCCCCGACAGTGCCGAGGGGTTTGCCGTGCTGGCGCTCTACGACGTCGCAGACGGGCCGAGGCTGCTCGACGCAGTCAATGTCGCCGTCGACCGAAGCACCTATTTCCGCGATCCCGGCAAGGTTTCGATCGCCGCCGGCGACGATGCCATCGTCACCATGAGCACGCATTTCAACTCGAACCAGGGCTATGTCGGCACGCTGCTGATCATGGTACGCGACGACCGCTTTGAACTGGTCGACGCGATCTATACGCTCGACGAGAACGATTGCACCTACAGGCGCACGCAGACCCTGGCCTTCCAGACATCGGGCGACGGCAAGCCCTATGCGCCCATCAAGGTCACAGTGACGGACACGACGGTGCCGAGCGACGAAAGCTGCGAAGCGGCACCGCCCGAAGCGTCGTCGAATGACATTTCCGTCACCTATCGCTGGGACGCCAAGGCGTCACATTACGTCAAGGATTCCGACGCGTTCGAGAAATTGTCAGCAGAAAACGAGAAACGCTTCTGAACGAAACGCATTCATTTGCCCGGCCCCGGCCCGCGCGATAGATTTCCCGTCACAACCCGATCACGATTGAGGACACGCCATGGACAAGGGCAAGATTTTTCGCGATCTGCACGCCTCCACCTTCGTCATGCCCAATCCCTGGGATATCGGCACGACCAAGCTTCTGGCTTCCTTCGGCTTCAAGGCGCTGGCCACCACCAGCGCCGGCTTCGCCTTCTCGCGCGGCCTTCCCGACGGCGCCGTGACCTTCGAGGCCATGATCCACCATTGTCGCGAGGTGACGGCTGCAACCGAGCTGCCGGTTTCGGCCGACCTCGAGCGCGGCAAGGGCGACAGCCCCGAGCAGGCGGCCGAAACCATCTTCGCGGCCGAAGCCGCCGGCCTTGCCGGCTGCTCGATCGAGGACCATACCGGCGACCCCGGGAATCCGATCTATGATTTCTCGCATGCGGTCGAACGCGTCGCCGCGGCCGTCGAAGCGGCCCGGGCGCTTAAGCACGATTTCGTCTTCACCGCGCGGGCCGAGAATTTCCTGTGGGGCAAGACCGACCTCGACGACACGATCAAGCGGCTGCAGGCCTTCGAGCAAGCCGGCGCGGATGTGCTCTACGCACCGGGCTTGAGCGATGCGGAGACCGTGCGGACGGTCTGTTCGGCGGTGACAAAGCCGGTCAACGTCATGGCGCGGCCCGGCTTCACCGTCGCCGACCTTGCCACGGCCGGCGTCAAACGCATCTCGCTCGGGCCGTGGCTGACGAATTTCGCCTACGGCATGCTGGAAACCGCGGCGCGCGAGATCCAGCAGGATGGGACCTTCGGCTTCACCCGCGCCGCCATGCCGTTCGGCAAGCTGCAGGCGCTGTTCCGCGGGGCCGGCACCGAGTAGGACTAGACCCGCGCGGAAACCGCCTTGTGCAGATGAACCATCAAGGCGGCGGCGAAAAGCGGCGTCAAAAGGTTGAGCAGTGGCACGGCCAGGAAGAGGGCGATGACCAGCCCGGCCAGGAACACGGTGCCGGCATATTTGCGGCGCAGCGCCTTGGCTTCAGCTTCAGGGCGAAAGCGCATGGCGGCGAATTCGAAGAATTCTCGGCCCAGCAGATAGCCGTTGACGATGAAGAAGGCGGCGATGTTGATGCCCGGGACCAGGAGCAGAAGCAGCGCGACGATGTTGCCTAGAATGACGACGCCGAAGAATTTTATCGCCAGCACCAGAGAATGCAGCGCCGGCACGGCTTGACCGGGCGGATCGTCGGGATAGTCGATGCGCTCGACCACCTCGGCGACGTCGTCGAGGAACAGCCCGGCGATGATTGCCGTCACCGGCGCGATGAGCAGCGCCATCCCAACGGCCAGAATGATGCCGGCGATGATGCCGCCAAGCCATCCGGCCCAGGAGGGCAACCCGGGAACAAGCGTCTGCAGCCACGGCCAGGCCAGCCATTCGAGCAGGCTCTCAATGCCGAACCACAACGCTACCAACGCCAGCAGCGTCAGGCCCAGCGTCTTCAGGAAGACGGAGCGGAATTCAGGCGAGAACAGTTGGCTGGCGGCGGCGCGGGCGGCGTCGAGGATCACAGGAGTTCCGAGCCCCTCATCAAGAAAGGTGCTCCCGACATAGGCAGGCTTTTTGATCGGCGCAACTACCGAGCGAGCCTGGTCTGGCGAGCCGGAATGGTCATGGCGGCGACGCCGACGACGACAAAGGCCATGCCGAGCCAGGCGGTCGGGCCGAGGCTTTCACCCAGGAAGACGGCGCCGATGCCGACGCCGATCGGCACGCGCAGATAGGCCTGCGAGGTGGTGCCGACCGAGCCCAGCGTGTGGATGAGCCGGAAGAAGATCGAAAAGGCGAGCGCGGTCGAGAAGACCGAAAGCCCTAGAAGGGCAAGGATCGACGCCGTCGACGGCGTCAATGTCCACGGCCGGTCGAAGACGAGGCTCAAGGGAATCAGGATCGCGGCGCCGCAGATCATCGAACCGGCCGCCGGCAGCATCGGATCCAGCCCCCTGAAGTTGCGGCCGAATATGGCGGCACCGGCATAACTGACGGTAGCGGCGATGACGGCAAGCTGCGCCCACAGTTGATGGCCGAGCCCGCCAAGGGCCTCGGTTCCGACGATCAGGCAAATGCCGGCAATGCCGGCGCCGACGCCGACCAGCTTGCGCAGCGTCACCGGTTCGTGGCGGGTGATCAGCGCGGTCAAAAGGAAGGTGAAGATCGGCGACGTCGCGTTGAGGATGGTGGCAAGGCCGGCGTCGATCGAGCGTTCGGCTGCGGCGATCAGCGTGAACGGGATGACGCTGTTCAGGCAGGCCTGGAACATGAAGCGGCGCCAGTTGACCACATCCCGCGGCATGGCAAGGCCACGCCAACGGATGATTGCAAGCAGAACGCCGCCGGCGATCAAAGTGCGGCCCGCGATGAAGGTTATCGGCGGAATCGTCTCGACGCCGATCTTGATGAAGGTGTAGGAGGCCCCCCACAACACCGCCAGCACGCCGAGCAGCGCCAGTTCGGTGGTCATTTCGGTCTTCTCGGACATCTTGTGGTTCGTGCCTTCAGCCTGTTGCCGGAACGATCCGCTTCTAGCTCAAGACCAAGCGGAAATGTTTCAATGACGGTGAAACCATAGCCGTCAAGGCCGCGACTGATATGGGCCAGTTCGATGCGAACGCTGCCGCAGCCGGCGAACAAACCCGGTCGAGGCCGGCGCGCCGGTAAAAGGCGCCGATTTTCGGGGTAGGCAAAGCGGTTGCAAGCCGCTAGACCCGCGCCCGGCCGGCATGGCAGAAAGCCGGTACTCGTTGGCGGAGACATTGATGCCGGAATATGACGTGCTTTGCATCGGCAATGCCATTGTCGACATCATCGCCCAGTGCGACGAGGCCTTTCTCGAAACCAACGGCATCGTCAAGGGCGCGATGAACCTCATCGACACCCGGCGCGCCGAGCTGCTCTACAGCCGCATGGGACCGGCGATCGAGGCGTCGGGCGGCAGCGCCGGCAACACGGCGGCGGGCGTGGCGAGCTTCGGCGGCCGCGCCGCCTTCTTCGGCAAGGTGTCCAACGACCCGCTCGGCGACATCTACACCCACGACATCCACGCCCAGGGTGTGGCCTTCGACACCAGGCCGCTCCAGGGCGAACCGCCGACGGCGCGCTCGATGATCTTCGTCACGCCGGACGGCGAGCGCTCGATGAACACCTATCTCGGCGCCTGCGTCGAGCTCGGACCCGAAGATGTCGAGGCCGACAAGGCCGCCGGCGCCAAGGTCACCTATTTCGAGGGTTATCTGTGGGATCCGCCGCGCGCCAAGGAAGCGATCCGGCAGACCGCGCGGCTCGCGCATGCCGCCGGGCGCGAAGTGTCGATGACGCTGTCGGATTCCTTCTGCGTCGACCGCTACCGCGACGAATTCCTGGATCTGATGCGCTCGGGCACGGTCGATATCGTTTTCGCCAACAGCCATGAGATCAAGTCGCTCTACCAGACTTCTTCATTCGAGGACGCGCTGGCGGCGATCCGCAAGGACTGCAAGATCGCCGCCGTCACCCGCTCGGAAAGAGGCTCGGTGATCGTGCGCGGCAACGAGACCGTCGCTATTCACGCGACGGCGATCAAGGAGCTGGTCGACACGACCGGCGCCGGCGACCTCTATGCCGCCGGCTTCCTCTACGGCTACACGGCCGGCCGCAGCCTGCAGGATTGCGGCGATCTCGGCTCGCTGGCGGCCGGACTGGTGATCCAGCAGATCGGTCCGCGCCCGCGCCAGAATCTGCGCCGCGAAGCGGAACAGGCCGGGCTGCTTTAGCGACGCTGAAGCTGCCAATCTCCCCCCTCGTGGGGGAGATGGCCGGCAGGCCAGAGGGGGGCGCTGTCCCGCCAGCGTCTCCAAGATCCTTCACCGCCGCGCCGTGGAGTTGGTATCACGGCGTGACGTGGGGCGTAAGAGCATCGCTCAGCAGCGATCCTTCGCGCCCCCCTCTGCCCTGCCGGGCATCTCCCCCACAAGGGGGGAGATTGGCAGCTTCGGCGCCGCTTCTCGCCTGTCTCACGCCTGTCATAGAGCGCTCCTACATGCACCCTGGGCGTTTCGTGACTGACATTTCGGGACGCCCGCAGCAGTTGGGGTGTGAAATGCAAGACAGCAACCTTTGCGGTCGCTGCGTCTGTTGCCGTTGCGATTGCCGCTTTCCGTTGTAGCCGTTCAAAGACGAGCCGCAGCTTGGGAGGAGCGCGGCGCGCAAGACAGATGCATGACCAGATTTCAGAATCCGCCTGAGGGAATTTCGCAGGAGGCCTTGGCCGGCCTTGTGGCCGAGGCCGTGCAGCAGGCATTGATGCAGCATGGCGTCCCGCTGGACGCGGAGGCGCTGGTTTCCGCCAGCGCGATGGTTGGCGCGGTTGCCGCCGCCCTTCCCTTCCTGCCGCAGGCGCAGCGGCTTGCAATCACCTCCGTCAAAGGCGGCTGGACTGAACTGACGTCCGAGTTTTTCCGCACGATGGCGGAAAGGATCGCGCGCGCCGACCAATCGGGTGCCGACAGTCCGGGCGAAAGCCCGACGATCGGGCCTGCCAAGCCTGCTTCCCGGCCTTTGGCCGAGCGAGCCTTTGAGCTCCAGTCGATGCTCATCGAAGACTGGGCCGGCGAGGTTGCCGGGTCGACCTACCTGGAAGAGAAATTCCGCATACCGCGCTCGACGCTGCATCGCTGGCAAAGACGTGGCGAGGTCGTCGCGCTTCGCAAGGGCGGCCGCAAACATGTCTTCCCGCTCGCCCAGTTCGTCGACGGCAGGCCTGCTCCGGGCATAAGCGATGTATTGGCGGCGATCACCAATCCGAGGCTGGCCTGGTTCTGGTTGATCCGCCCCTCCACCGAACTGGATGGCCGCATCCCCATCGAAATGCTCCGCGAGGACATGATCGAGGACGTCGTCCGTGTCGCGCGCCGCTTGTCCTGAGCGGTGATTTTTCCGACGTGACTTCGCGCTTTCCGTGCAGCACGACCGGGAATATTAGCCGGTTTTCTTTCTGTCATAAATCTGTAATAAATGGAACGTATGGCACATTTTTCAGCTTAACTTTTTGTCTATGACGTATATTTTGTGCAGTATGTGCCATTCTTTCAAATATGTGACGTGATATTTGCGCAACAAGACTTCTATAAGAGTCCAAAAGCTGCTTTTCAGACACAATCTCTGTTGTGAACGAATGCCGATTAGGCCATGTCGGGGGCGAAGAAGCGGCGCCGGTGCGCGCGACTTTTTCAACGATGGGGACGGGGCGGCAGAGCCGGCAAGGCGTGCGCAGACCTGTCTTGAACCTTTGACTGGAGATTCAAGAAAATGAATATCAAGAGCCTTCTACTCGGCTCCGCTGCGGCGCTGATCGCAGTTTCGGGCGCCCGCGCCGCCGACGCGGTCACCGTCGCCGAGCCGGAACCGGCCGAATACGTCAAGATCTGCGACGTCTATGGCGCGGGTTACTTCTACATCCCCGGCACCGAGACCTGCCTGCGCATCGGCGGCTACATCCGCTATGACGCCGGCTTCGGCGATGTCGGCTCCTTCGATGGTGCCAAGGCCATCGATCATCAAGACGGCGACGACAACAAAACGTGGCGGAAAAACGCACGCTTCAACTTGAAGACCTGGACCGGCCAGGAAACCGAACTCGGCACGTTGAAGACCTACACCGAGACCCGCTTCAACTTCGGCAACGGCGCCGGCGTGAATGGTTCTGGTCTTGCCGTCGACAATCCGGCTGCCAACAAGTCGGTTACACTGAACTTCGCCTGGATCCAGCTCGGCGGCCTGCGCGTCGGCAAGGACGAGTCTACCTATGACTCGTTCATCGGCTACGCCGGCAGCGTCATTCAGGACACGATCATCCCGTACGGCATGAAGGACACCAACCTAATTAGCTACTATTTCGACGCCGGCAACGGCTTCTCGGGCGTGGTTTCGCTCGAAGAGGGCTCGGACGGTTCGGGCATCTCCGGCACGATCGACAGCTATGTTCCGCATGTCGTCGGCGGCGTGAAGTACAAGGGCGACTGGGGCGCGATCACCGGCGTCGTCGCTTATGACAGCTCTTACGAGGAAGTGGCCGGCAAGGTTCGCCTCGACGTCAACGTCACCAAGGAATTGTCGCTGTTCATCATGGGCGGTTACGGCACGGACGATAACCTCAGCGACGATGCCGGCAACGTTATCGACACGCATGGCCGCGGCTTCTACAAGCCGTGGGGCGGCAACTGGGCTGTCTGGGGCGGCGGCACCTACAAATTCAACGACAAGACCTCGTTCAACGTCCAGGCTTCGGCCGACGACGACAAGAACTACGCGCTTGCGGCCAACGTCGCCTACACTATCGTTCCGGGTTTCACGGTCACGACCGAAGTCGACTGGGACCACTTCGGCCACTTCGATGACGGCACCCCGTTCGGCAACTGGACCAAGGCCGACAAGAAGAACAGCGTCGGCGGCATCGTCCGCTTCCAGCGCTCGTTCTGATCGAAGTTCTCAGCCTAAAAGAAAGGCCCGCGGCATCGCCGCGGGCCTTTTGCTTTTCAGAAGTGGGTGCGGT
The DNA here is from genome assembly GCF_058312955.1 of Mesorhizobium sp. LEGMi-168a. Taxonomy (NCBI): domain Bacteria; kingdom Pseudomonadati; phylum Pseudomonadota; class Alphaproteobacteria; order Hyphomicrobiales; family Phyllobacteriaceae; genus Mesorhizobium; species Mesorhizobium sp. LEGMi-168a. Next base: position 23,073 of record NZ_JBZEGV010000043.1, on the reverse strand, counting down.
GGCCGCTCGTCAATTCCCCGCCGTATAGGCCGCGATCGCCGCCATGTTGACGATGTCGGAGTCCTTGGCATTGAGCGAGACGATCTGCACCGGCTTGTTCAAGCCGACCAGCAGCGGGCCGATGACGGTCGAGCCGCCGAGTTCCTGCAGCATCTTGGTCGAGATCGAGGCCGAGTGGAACGCCGGCATCACCAGCACATTGGCCGGGCCGGTCAGCCGGATGAACGGATATTGCGCCATGGCGCGCGGATTGAGCGCCACGTCGGCCGCCATCTCGCCGTCATATTCGAAGTCGACACGGCGCTTGTCGAGGATGCGCACCGCCTCCTGTATCCGCTCCGAGCGCTCGCCCTGCGGATGGCCGAAGGTGGAATAGGCGAGCATGGCGAGCCTGGGCTCATAGCCCATGCGGCGGGCAAAGCCCGCGGCCTCCTCGGCGATATCGGCGATCTGCTCGGCATTGGGCATATCGTGCACGGCGGTGTCGGCGATCATCACGGTGCGGCCGCGCGCGAGCACGATCGAGGCGCCGATGACGCGATGGCCGGGCTTGGCGTCGATGACGCGGCGCACGTCGTCGAGCGCGGTGGAATAATTGCGCGTCACGCCGGTGACGATGCCGTCGGCGTCGCCCAGCGCCACCATGCAGGCGGCGAAATGGTTGCGGTCGTTGTTGATCAGGCGCTGGCAGTCGCGGAACAGATAGCCTTTGCGCTGCATGCGCTCGTAGAGATAGTCGGTGTAGATCGAGTTGCGGCGCGACAGCCTGGCATTGATGATCTCGAGCCCCTGCTTGTTGAGGTCGACGCCGGCGTTGCGGGCATTCTCCTTGATGACATCGTCGCGCCCGAGCAGGATCGCGGTGCCGAGCTTCTGGTTCACATAGGAGACGGCGGCGCGCATCACCTGCTCTTCCTCACCCTCGGCGAAGACGATGCGCTTGGGTTGCCGGCGCACGCGGTCGTAGATGCGCTGCAACGTGGAGGCGATCGGGTCGCGGCGGGCGGACAGCTCGTGCGCGTAACGGTCGAGGTCGAGGATCGGCTTGCGGGCGACGCCGGAGTCCATCGCGGCTTTGGCCACCGCGAGCGGGATCGCCGAGATCAGACGCGGATCGAACGGCACTGGAATGATGTAGTTGGGGCCGAATTTCGGCCGGTTGCCCTGATAGGCGGCAGCGACGTCGTCGGGCACATCCTGACGCGCCAGTTCGGCCAGCGCCCGGGCGGCGGCGATCTTCATCTCGTCATTGATGGTGGTGGCCCGGACATCCAGCGCGCCGCGGAAGATATAGGGGAAGCCCAGAACATTGTTGACCTGGTTCGGATAGTCCGAGCGGCCGGTCGCCATGATGGCGTCGGTGCGGATCTCGCCCACTTCCTCGGGCGTGATTTCCGGATCGGGATTGGCCATGGCGAAGATGATCGGGTTCTTGGCCATCGACTGCACCATGGCGGGGGTCAGCGTGCCCTTGGCGGAAAGGCCGAGGAAGACGTCGGCGCCGTCCAGCGCCTCGGCGAGCGACCGCGCCTTGGTCTTGACCGCATGCGCCGACTTCCACTGGTTCATGCCTTCGGTGCGGCCCTGGAAGACCACACCCTTGGTGTCGCACAGGATGATGTTTTCCGGCGAAAAACCCATCGCCTTCATCAATTCGATACAGGCGATGCCGGCCGCGCCCGCGCCGTTGCAGACCATCTTGGTGGTCTTCATGTCGCGGCCGGTGACCTCCAGCGCGTTGATCAACCCGGCGGCCGAAATGATGGCGGTGCCGTGCTGGTCGTCATGGAAGACCGGGATGTCCATCAGCTCGCGCAGGCGCTGCTCGATGATGAAGCATTCCGGCGCCTTGATGTCCTCGAGGTTGATGCCGCCGAAGGAAGGCCCGAGGAAGCGCACGCAGTTGATGAACTCGTCGGCATTCTCGGTCGCCACTTCCAAGTCGATCGAATCGACATCGGCGAAGCGTTTGAAAAGCACCGCCTTGCCTTCCATCACCGGCTTGGAGGCCAGCGCGCCGAGATTGCCGAGGCCGAGGATGGCGGTGCCGTTGGAGATGACCGCAACCATGTTGCCGCGCGAGGTGTAGTCGAAGGCGCGGCTCGGGTCCTCGGCGATGGCGCGCACCGGAACGGCGACGCCCGGCGAATAGGCGAGGCTCAAATCGCGCTGGGTGGCCATCGGCTTGGTGGCGACGATCTCCAGCTTGCCTGGACGCCCCATGGCGTGGAATTCGAGCGCCTCCTGCGCGCTGACGGAGGGCCCGCTGCTTTCGGTTTTCCTGGCCATGATGCTTTCGATTTCCTCGCCTGTGCGGCACCGCTTGGGACGGGTGCTTTTTATGGAGTTTCCGGATTAAGGCTACACGCGGCCAGTGTAAACCGACAAGCCGGGCAAAGCTGCTTCAATGCGGAGCGCAAGGCAGTGCTGCGCAATGGCAGCGAACTGGCAGCATGACCCGCGCTTTCCCCCGCTTTTCGAGCGCCTGGCATTAAACCCTACTGTCACATCTGCTAGCGTTCCGAAATGAACATGCACATGCCGACCGAGACAGACGCCCAGGAAACGACGACGCCGGCGCCCGCCATGGGCGGCGTCACGCCGATGATGGAGCAGTATATCGAGATCAAGGCGGCGAACCCGGATTCGCTGCTCTTCTATCGCATGGGCGATTTCTACGAGCTGTTCTTCGACGACGCCGAAAAGGCAAGCCAGGCGCTCGGCATCGTTTTGACCCGGCGCGGCAAGCACCAGGGCCACGACATCCCGATGTGCGGCGTGCCCGTGCATGCGGCGGACGACTATCTGCAGAAGCTGATCGCGCAAGGTTTTCGCGTTGCCGTGTGCGAGCAGATCGAGGACCCGGCGGAAGCCAAGAAGCGCGGCTCGAAATCGGTGGTGCGGCGCGACGTGGTGCGGCTGGTCACGCCCGGCACCATCACCGAGGACAAGCTGCTCGCGCCCTCGGAATCGAGCTTCCTGATGGCGCTGGGGCGAGTGAAGGGCGGCAATGCGGCCAGCCAGGGCAGTTTCGCGCTGGCCTGGATCGACATCTCGACGGGCGCGTTCCGCGTCGCCGAGACCACGGCCGAACGGCTGCTTGCCGACATCTTCCGCGTCGATCCGCGCGAGCTGATCGTCGCCGAGCCGGTCTTCCACGACCCGGAATTGCGACCGGTCTTCGACGTCATCGGCCGGGTCGCCAGTCCACAGCCGCCGTCGCTGCTCGATTCGGCGTCGGCCACCGGCCGCATCGCCCGCTTCTTCGAGGTGGCGACGCCTGACAGCTTCGGCACCTTCTCGCGCGCCGAGTTGTCGGCGATCTCGGGCGCCATTGCCTATGTCGAGAAGACGCAGAAGGCCGAGCGGCCGCCGCTGTCGCGGCCCGAGCGCGAGGAGAGCGGCTCGACGCTGTTCATCGATCCGGCGACGCGCGCCAATCTGGAGCTGCTGCGAACGCTTTCGGGCAGCCGCGACGGCTCGCTGTTCAAGGCGATCGACCGCACCGTGACCGGCGGCGGCGCAAGATTGCTCGCAGACCGGCTGATGGCGCCGCTGACCGATCCGATGGTGATTTCTGCAAGGCTGGATTCGGTCTCCTTCTTCCGCGCCGAGACGCGGCTCTGCCAGGGATTGCGGACGAGCCTGAAAAGCGTCGCCGACATGCCAAGGGCGCTGTCCAGGCTGGCACTGAACCGCGGTGGCCCGCGCGACCTTGGCGCGCTGCGCGCCGGCTTCGAGGCGGCGGGCGCGATCGCCGCGCTGTTCGCGACGACGGCCCTGCCCGCCGAGCTCGCCGCGGCGTTTGCCGCGATCAAGGCCTTGCCCGAAACGCTCGCCCGCCATCTCAGCGAAGCGCTCGACGACGAATTGCCGCTGATCAAGCGCGACGGCGGCTTCGTGCGGTCGAGCTACAATGCCGAGCTCGACGAGATGCGGGCGCTGCGTGACGAATCGCGCAAGGTGATCGCCGGGCTGGAGCGCTCGCTGATCGAGGAGACCGGCATCCGCTCGCTGAAGATCCGGCACAACAATGTGCTCGGCTATTACATCGAGGTGACCGCCAACCATCACTCGATCATGACCGGCAGCGATGCCGCCAAGGCACGCTTCATCCATCGCCAGACCATGGCCAACGCCATGCGCTTCACGACGACAGAGCTGGCGGAGCTGGAATCGAAGATCGCCAATGCCGCCGACCGGGCGCTCAGCATCGAGCTTGCCGCTTTCGACCGGCTTACGGCGGAAGTGGTCGGCGCGGCCGACAGCATCCGCGCCGGCGCCGAAGCGCTCGCCGTGCTCGACGTGTCGGCCGCACTGGCGCTGCTTTCCGAAAGCGAGGGCTGGTGCCGGCCGGCGGTCGATTCCAGCCTCGCCTTCGAGATTTCCGGCGGGCGGCACCCGGTCGTCGAACAGGCGCTCAGGCGTTCGGGCGAAGGTCCGTTCGTCGCCAACGACTGCGACCTCTCGCCGGAAGGCGGCGCGAAGGCCGGCGCCATCTGGCTGCTCACCGGCCCCAACATGGGCGGCAAGTCGACGTTCCTGAGGCAAAACGCGCTCATCGCCATCCTGGCCCAGACCGGCTCCTTCGTGCCGGCGCAGAGCGCCCATATCGGCGTCGTCGACCGGCTGTTCTCGCGCGTCGGCGCTTCGGACGATCTGGCGCGCGGCCGCTCGACCTTCATGGTCGAGATGGTCGAGACGGCGGCGATCCTCAACCAGGCCGGCGAGCGGGCCCTGGTCATCCTCGACGAGATCGGCCGCGGCACCGCTACCTTCGACGGCCTGTCGATCGCCTGGGCCGCGGTCGAATATCTGCATGAGAAGAACCGCTGCCGGGCGATCTTCGCCACCCATTTCCACGAAATGACGGCGCTGGCCGGCAAGCTGCCCCGGCTCTCCAACGTCACCATGCGGGTCAAGGAATGGGAAGGCGACGTCGTCTTCCTACACGAAGTCGGCAAGGGTGCGGCCGACCGCTCCTACGGTGTGCAGGTCGCCAGGCTCGCCGGCCTGCCGGAAGCCGTGGTGGCGCGCGCCAAGGAGGTGCTGCACCAGTTGGAGGAAGGCGAAGTCTCAGGCAAGGCCAACCGGCTGGTCGACGACCTGCCGCTGTTTTCGGTGGCGGTAAAGCGCGAAGCGCCGAAGCCGGCAAAGAATGACGCGCTGGGTGATGCGCTGGGTGTCATCAATCCCGACGAGATGACGCCAAGGGAAGCGCTGGAGGCGCTCTACCGGCTGAAGGGGCTGACGACGAAGCAATAGCTCTGCCTTTGTTGACTCATTGTACCGATTGGTACAATATTCTGTCTTCGACACTCGAAACGAGGACAGGAGATTTTCATGAGCCGTCCGCCATTGCCGCCGTTCACGGCTGAAACCGCGGCGCAAAAGGCTCGCCTCGCCGAGGACGCCTGGAACAGCCGCGACCCGGAACGGGTTGCGCTCGCCTATACCGAGGACAGCATCTGGCGGAACCGGGCCGAATTCGTCTCGGGCCGCGGCGAGATCGTCAGCTTCCTCAAGCGCAAATGGGCGCGCGAGCTCGATTACCGCTTGATCAAGGAGGTATGGACCTTCAACGACAACCGCATCGCCGTGCGCTTCGCCTATGAATGGCACGACGACAGCGGCCACTGGTTCCGCTCCTACGGCAACGAGAATTGGGAATTCGACGAAGCCGGGCTGATGCGCCGCCGCGTTGCAAGCATCAACGACCTGCCGATCACTGAGGGCGAGCGGAAATATCATTGGCCGCTCGGCCGCCGGCCGGACGACCACCCCGGCCTTTCGGAACTCGGGCTTTAAGACCGGTGCGGCGCATCGCTCCAGATCGCGACCAGTTGCTGGGGATCGTTGCGGAAGTTTTTCGCGAGCATGGCTATGAGGGCGCCAGCCTGGCCTTGATCGGCGAGGCGACGGGGCTCGGCAAGGGAAGCCTCTACCACTTCTTTCCCGGCGGCAAGGAGGAGATGGCGAGAGCCGTCATTGCCCATATCGATGGCTGGTTCGAGGACAATGTCTTTGCACCTCTGCGCGACAGCACGGATCCGCGGACCGGGATCGAGCACATGTTCGAGGCGACGGACAGCTACTTCCGCTCGGGGCGCCGGGTTTGCCTCATCGGCGCCTTCGCGCTGGATGAATCGCGCGACCTCTTCGCCGGCCAAATAAGGGACTATTTCGGCCGCTGGGTCACGCGTCTCGCCGAAGCGCTCGCGCGATCCGGGCCCCGACCGGGCGAGGCCAGCGAGCTGGCCGAGGAAACCGTCGCCGCCATCCAGGGTGCACTCACGCTTGCCCGCGCCGCCAATGACCTCGAGGTATTTTCAAGGGCATTGCGGCGACTGCGGATGCGGCTAGGGCTACCGGCTAAGATTTAGCCCCCCATTCCTACAAGGGTTCGAAGCGGAAGCCTGTTTCGGTTCGGGAAATCCGGCCGACACCCGGTGAATCGAGATGTGCTCCTGCAACGCACCAGGCGTTGTCGGCCGCGAGGGCCAATATCTGCAACCGGCTAGCCCGCGCCTGTTCCTGGTCGGCGTCGAATTCCCATGCGACCTCCGGCCGATCGAACTGAAGCGACGGCACATGCACGAGGTCGCCCCAGACCAGCAATGTTTCGCCGCGGCTCGTGACGCGAAAGCAGGTATGGCCGATTTCATGACCCGAGGCGGCGATCGCCTCGATACTCGCGCTCAGGCGCTGTCCCGGGTCCAAAGGCTGCGCTCGATCATGGAAGCGGCTCAATCTCGCTTCCGACCGGAACATGTCGAGTTCTGGCCGTGGGACAAGCAAGCGGGCGAGCTGCGGGAAGCCGTCCCCACCGTCCGGAAGGATGAGCCCGTGGATATGGTCGAGATGGGTGTGGGTGAAGGCAACCGTGCGTATCCGATCGACGGCGATCTTCGCCTCGCTAAGCGCCCGCGGCAGAAACCCCATCGTCGGGTGCCAGGCATTCGAGGACCCTGTGTCGATCAGCGTGATTTCATGACCGTCGTCGATCGCAAAAGCGTTGACGGACAGCCGAAGCGCGCCGTCGACGAGCGATACCTGCGCGGGAAGGTCGCCGCCGAATGTCCTGTCTCCCGGCTGACGCAGTCGTCCGGTCGGCATGTCGACATAGCCGTCGCGCAGCGACGTGACCTTGATGTCTCCGACCTTGTAGGTCGCGTGATGCGATCCGGTTGAGATTCGTTCCAACGCTTGCTCTCTTTCAACCGCACATTTTGAAGTGAGGTTTTCGGCTGGATCGTTTCACCGTTTCGTGGAAACGGCGAACCGCTCCATCTCTTTGTTTTGACACAATTCCGGACGGAAAACCGCTTCACACTTTTCCTGGAATTGCTCTAGATCATTTCCAGGCCGCGCTTTCGCGTCGGCGGCGGGAAGGCGCGGTCGAGATCGGCGAAGTCCTCCTTCGTCAGCTTGATGTCGAGCGCGGCGGCGTTCTGGCGGACATGCTCCTGCCGACTGGCCTTCGGGATGGCGATGACGCCTTTCTGCGCCATCACCCAGGCAAGAGCGATCTGAGCGGCCGTCGCGTGATGGCGGGCAGCGATCGCGTCAAGCTTGGCGTTGCGCGCCAGCACACCCTGCTCGACCGGCGAATAGGCCATCAGCGGGATGCCGCGCTCCAGGCTCCAGGGCGCGAGGTCGAATTCCGGGCCGCGCCGCGAGAGGTTGTAGAGGACCTGGTTGGTCTGGACGTTGCCGCCGGAGGGCAGGCCGACCAGTTCCTCCATCTCGTCGGTGTCGAAATTGCTGACGCCCCAGTGGCGGATATTGCCGGCCGCCTTCAAGGCCTCGAAGGCCTCGACGGTTTCGGCCAAAGGCACGCTGCCCGGCCAGTGCAGCAGGTAGAGATCGATGCGATCGGTGCCGAGCCGTTTCAGGCTGTTCTCGCAGGCCCGCTTCACGCCGGCGCGCGAGGCGTTGGTCGGCAGCACCTTGGAGACCAGAAAGACCTCGTCGCGGCGCCCGGCGACGGCTTCCGCCACCACTTCCTCGGCGCCGCCGCCGGCATACATCTCCGCCGTGTCGATCAGCGTGATGCCGAGGTCCAGGCCAAGCCTCAACGCCGCGACCTCGTCGGCGCGGCGCCGGCGATCCTCGCCCATCTTCCATGTGCCTTGACCGAGCACCGGGACGGCCTCGCCGGACGGTAGAGTGGTGGTTCTGATCGTAGAGGACATGGGCTTGGAAGACATGGGCTTGCTCCGCGTGAAGCCGGATCGCAGCACAGCCATCGCCGGAAATCCAGACCGAAGGATTCGCCTTCGTGCGGATTCCCGACGCGGGGAAATTATTTCACGGGATGCTTGGCAAGCCAGTCCTGCATTTCCTTGATCTCGGCTTCCTGCGCCTTGATGACATTTTCGGCGAGCTTGCGGATTTCGGGGTCCTTGCCGTTGGCGATCACCACCTTGGCCATGTCGATCGCGCCCTGATGGTGCGGGATCATGCCGCGGACGAAGTCGGCATCGGCGTTGCCGGTGTAGTTGAGCATCATGTCCTTGTGCATCTTGTCCATCGCCGCCTTGTAGCCAACGGTGGCGGGGCTGTCCGCGCCCATCGCCATGCCCGACATGTCGTGCTTCATCTCCTCGGATTGCGCCGGAACGCTTTCGAGGAACACCGCGAGCAGCATTCCCGCCGCCATCAGCAGCAGCACGATCTTCTTGGCCAAGGTCATTCAGGGTCTCCTTTTTGGTTGGATTCGTATCTGGGGGCTTCGCTCAAAGTTTCAACGTCCTCAGCCGCAAGGCGTTGCTGATGACGGAGACCGACGACAGGCTCATCGCCGCCGCCGCGATCATCGGCGACAGCAGCGTGCCGGTGAGCGGATAGAGCACCCCGGCAGCGATCGGCACGCCGAGCACGTTGTAGAGGAAGGCGAAGAACAGGTTCTGGCGGATGTTGCGGATCGTCGCCTGGGCCAGCGTGCGCGCTCTGACGATGCCGTTGAGGTCGCCCTTGACCAGCGTGATGCCGGCGCTTTCGACCGCGACATCGGCGCCGGTGCCCATGGCGATGCCGACATCGGCGCCGGCCAGCGCCGGTGCGTCGTTGACGCCGTCGCCGGCCATCGCGACACCGGCTCCGCTAGAGCGCAGTTCGTCGACCAGGGCGCCCTTCTGCTCCGGCAGCAGGCCGGCGCGGACCTCGTCGATGCCGAGCCTGCCGGCGATCGCCTTTGCCGTGCGCTCGTTGTCGCCGGTCGCCATGATGATCCTCAGGCCCTTGTCGTGCAGCGCCTTGATCGCTTCAGCCGTGGTTGCCTTGACCGGGTCGGCGACGGCGACGAGGCCGGCGAGCTTGCCGCCGACGGCAACGAACATCGCTGTCTTGCCTTCGGCCTGCAGCGCCTCCGCCTTTGCGGAAACAGACGTGGTGTCGATGCCGAGGTCGGCCATCATCGCCGCATTGCCGAGCGCGACCTTCCTGCCGGACACCGTGCCGGAGACGCCCTTGCCGGTGATCGCCTCGAAGTTTTCAACCCCGGCAAGCTTGACGCCGCGTTCGACAGCACCCTCGACGATCGCCTCGGCAAGCGGGTGCTCCGAGCCTTTTTCAAGGGTGGCGGCGAGCGCCAGCAGGTCATTCCCGTCGACGCCCTCGGCCGCGACGACGTCGGTCAGCTTTGGCCTGCCCTCGGTCAAGGTGCCGGTCTTGTCGACGATCAGCGTATCGACGGAAGCGAAGCGCTCGAGCGCGGCAGCCTCCTTGATCAGCACGCCGGCATGGGCACCGCGCCCGGTCGCGGTCATGATCGACATCGGCGTGGCGAGACCCAGCGCACAGGGGCAGGCAATGATCAGCACCGAAACCGCCGAGACGATGGCGAAGATCAGGCTTGGCTCTGGGCCGAACACCGCCCAGGCGATGAAGGCGATGATCGCCACCAGCACGACCGTCGGGACGAAATAGAAGGACACCTGGTCGGCCAACCCCTGGATCGGGGCACGCGAGCGCTGCGCCTTGGCGACCATCTCGACGATGCGCGAGAGTGTGGTCTCGGCGCCGACCTTCTCGGCACGCATGATCAGCGAGCCGTTCTTGTTCAGCGTGCCGCCGGTGAGAGGATCGCCCTCCGACTTTTCGACCGGCAGAGGCTCGCCGGTGATCATCGATTCGTCGATCGCCGAGCGTCCCTCCAGCACGATGCCGTCGACCGGCACCGCGTCGCCGGGGCGGATGCGGAGCTTGTCTCCGGTGTTGACCGTGTCGAGCGGCACGTCGTTCTCGGAACCGTCGGCGCCGATCAGGCGCGCCGTCTTCGGCGCAAGGTCGAGCAAGGCGCGGATGGCCGAGCCTGTGCGTTCGCGGGCTCTGAGCTCCAGCACCTGGCCGAGAAACACCAGCGCGACGATGACCGCCGCCGCCTCGAAATAAACCGGCACGGCGCCGTCATGGCCGCGAAACTGATGCGGGAAGACATCCGGGAACAGCGTCGCGACAAGGCTGAACAGATAGGCCGCGCCGACGCCGAGCGAGATCAGCGTCCACATGTTTGGGCTGCGGTTGAGCACCGAATCCCAGCCGCGATGGAAGAACGGAAACGCCGCCCACAGCACCACCGGGCTCGCCAGCGCCAGCTCCACCCATGTCTTCGTCCGGCCGTCGATGAGGCTTTCGAAGCTCACGCCCAGCATCGGCGCCATGGCGATGATGAGAAGAGGCAGCGAGAGCACGGCGCTGACCCAGAAGCGGCGCGTGAAATCGACAAGCTCCGGGTTCGGGCCTTCATCGCCGGTCGGCACGCCCATCGGCTCCAGCGCCATGCCGCAGATCGGGCAGGCGCCGGGCTTGTCGCGGATGATCTCGGGATGCATCGGGCAGGTGTATTGCGTGCCCTTCGGCATCGGCTGCGGTGCGGGCCGGCCGGCAAGGTATTTTGCCGGCTCGGCCTCGAACTTGCCCTTGCAGCTCTCTGAGCAGAAATAGAAGCCCTGCCCCTCGTGACGGACGAAATGCTTTGCGCTGGCGCGGTCGACATTCATGCCGCAGACGGGGTCGGTGGCCGTCAGATACTTCTCCGGCTCGGCCTGGAACTTCGTGCGGCAGCGCTCGCTGCAGAAATGAAAAGTCCGGCCGGCATGCTCGGCCGTCGGCTTGCCGGCGGCCGGATCGACCGTCATGCCGCAGACCGGATCGCGAATCACCGCTTCGGCTGCAGGCACGGCATCCTTGGCGGAACAGCAGGATGCGCCGTGCGCATGATGGTGGTGATGGTCGGAATGGGTCATGAGCAAATACCTCGGAATTCTCGAAATTAAGGTGGAGGTAGTCCTTCCAGTAACTGGAAGGTCAAGGGTCGGTTTCGATTTTTCGAAATTTCGGTCGCCCTGCCTTGCGTTGCATCAATCGTACGCCGTTGAAGACGCTGTTGCCCGCCCCATACACAGCGCCGCGAAAACACGCTATAGACGCCGCCGAAATGGCAAAGATCTCCCTGAAACTCGACGAAATCATCGACGGCGACGCCTTGCGCCGCGACATGACGGCGCTGACGGCGGCGCATGCCGGCGACGGCTCCGGCAAGGCCACGCGCACGGCCGTTCTCCAGCTGCTCAAGGGCAGGCTTGGCGAGGGACGAAAAATCGCCGAGGCGATGCTGAAGGAGGATGGCGGCGGCAATGCCTGCGCCGAGCGGCTGTCGCATCTGATGGACGAGCTGATCCGGGCGCTTTACGATTTCGCGGCGACCCATGTCTACCGGGTCAAGAACCGCTCCGCGGCCGAGCGCATGGCGGTCGTCGCGGTCGGCGGCTATGGCCGCGGCACGCTGGCGCCAGGCTCCGACATCGACCTTTTGTTCCTGCTTCCCTACAAGCAGACGCCTTGGGGCGAGCAGATCGTCGAATACATGCTCTACATGCTGTGGGACATGGGGCTGAAGGTCGGCCACGCCACCCGCAACATCGAGGAGTGCCTGAGGCTGTCGCGCACCGACATCACCATCCGCACCTCGATTCTGGAGGCGCGCTTCCTGTGGGGCGAACAAAAGCTTTATGAAGAGCTGCTCACCCGCTTCGACCACGAAGTGGTGCGCACGACCGGCCCGGAATATGTGCAGGCCAAGCTCGCCGAACGCGACGAGCGCCACGCCAAGGCCGGCGAAAGCCGCTACCTGGTCGAGCCCAACGTCAAGGACGGCAAGGGTGGCTTGCGCGACCTGCAGACGCTGTTCTGGATCGGCAAATATTTCTATCGCGTGCGCACCGGCGAGGAGCTGGTCGAGAAAGGCGTCTTCACCGAGGCCGAATACCGCGAATTCCAGAAAGCCGAGGATTTTCTCTGGGCGGTGCGCTGCCACATGCACTTCCTCACCGGCAAGGCCGAGGAGCGGCTGCATTTCGACATCCAGCGCGAGATCGCCGAGCGATTGGGCTACACCACGCACCCCGGCCTGTCGGCGGTCGAGCGCTTCATGAAGCACTATTTTCTGGTCGCCAAGGATGTCGGCGACCTGACCCGCATCTTCTGCGCCGCGCTCGAAGAAGAGCAGGCCAAGCACGTGCCCGGCTTCAACCGCATCTTCCTCACCTTCTCGCGGCGCAAGCGCAAACTTGCCGGAACGTCCGACTTCATCGTCGACAACCATCGCATCAACATCGCCGACGACACGGTGTTCGAGCGCGACCCGGTGAACCTGCTCAGGCTGTTCTGGTTCGCCGACAAGCATGGGCTGGAGTTCCACCCCGACGCGCTGAAGCTGCTCACCCGCTCGCTCGGCCTGGTCAACAAGTCGCTGAGGCGCGACGAAGAAGCCAACCGGCTCTTCCTCGATATCCTGACCTCGGACCGCAATGCCGAGCTCAATCTCAGGCGCATGAACGAGGCGGGACTGCTGGGCAAGCTGATCCCCGACTTCGGCAAGATCGTCGCCATGATGCAGTTCTCGATGTACCACCACTATACGGTGGACGAGCATCTCATCCGCTGCATCGGCGTGCTGGCCGAGATCGAGCGCGGCGACGGCGCCAAAGTGCATCCGCTCTCGCACTCGCTGATGCCGGGGCTGAAGAAGAGCCGCGAGGCGCTCTATGTCGCGGTGCTTTTGCACGACATCGCCAAGGGCCGGCCGGAGGACCATTCGGAAGCAGGCGCCAGGATCGCGCGGCGCATCTGCCCGCATATGGGGCTGTCGGCGGCCGATACCGAGACCGTCGCCTGGCTGGTCGAGAACCACCTGGTGATGTCGATGACGGCGCAGACGCGCGACCTCAACGACCGCAAGACGATCGAGGACTTTGCCTCGATCGTGCAGTCGGTCGAGCGGCTGAAGCTGCTCTTGGTCCTCACCGTCTGCGACATCAGGGGCGTCGGGCCGGGCGTCTGGAACGGCTGGAAAGGGCAGCTGCTGCGCACTCTCTATTTCGAAACCGAGTTGCTCCTGACCGGCGGCTTCTCCGAGGTGTCGCGCGCCGAGCGTACAGCGGCAGCGCGCGAGCAGTTGACCGAGGCGCTCTCCGCCTGGCCGGCGAAGGAGCGCAAGCGCTACGTCGCGCAGCACTATGAGAACTATCTGCTCGCCGTCGACCTGCCCGACCAGTTGCGGCACGCCGAATTCATCCGCGAGGCGGATGCGGCCGGCAAGAAGCTCGCCACCATGGTGAAGACGCATGAGTTCGAGGCGGTGACCGAAGTGACCATTCTGGCGCCGGACCACCCGCGCCTGCTTTCGGTGATTGCCGGCGCCTGCGCCGCGGCCGGCGGCAACATCGTCGACGCGCAGATCTTCACCACTTCGGACGGGTGGGCGCTGGACACGATTTTGATTAGCCGGGAATTCGACCGCGACGAGGACGAACGGCGGCGGGCCGAGCGCGTCGGCCGGCTGATCGAGGATGTGCTGTCCGGCAAGAGCTGGCTGCCCGAGATGATCGAGAAACGCACCAAGCCGAAGCGCGGCGCCAAGGCCTTCCGCATTCAGCCGCGCGCCGAGATCCGCAACACGCTGTCGAACCGCTTTTCCGTGATCGAGATCGAAGGGCTGGACCGGCCGGGCCTGCTGTCCGAGATCACCGGCGCGCTGTCCGACCTTTCGCTCGACATCGCCTCGGCCCACATCACCACTTTCGGCGAGAAGGTCATCGACACCTTCTACGTCACCGACCTCACCGGACAGAAGATCGACAGCCCGACGCGCACGGCCACCATCCACAAACGGCTGATCGACACGCTGGAAGGCAACGCGCCCGAACGCAACGGCAAGGCCAAGGCGGCGGCCGAGTGACATCCAATTGACGCAATTCCGCAGGCAGTCATCCACCGCATGAGCCTTGTCAAGAAATTCGCCACCGTCGCTTCCGGCACGCTGATGAGCCGCGCGCTGGGTTTCGGCCGCGAGATGCTGATGGCGGCGGCCCTTGGCACCGGACCGGTCGCCGACGCTTTCAACGCCGCCTTCCAGTTCCCCAACACATTCCGCCGGCTGTTCGCCGAAGGCGCCTTCAACGCAGCTTTCGTGCCGCTGTTCGCCAAGGAGATCGAGACGCACGGCACCGACGGCGCCAAGCGTTTTTCCGAGGAAGTGTTCGGCGTGCTGTTCTCGGCGCTGCTGGCCCTGACCATCGCCATGGAGCTGGCGATGCCGCTGATCGTGCGCTACCTGGTGGCGCCGGGCTTCGCCGACATTCCGGGCAAGTTCGAGACGACCGTCCGGCTTGCGACGATCATGTTCCCCTATCTGATCTGCATGTCGCTCGGCGCCATGATGGCCGGCATGCTGAATTCGCTGCGCCGCTATTTCGCGGCGGCGATCGCGCCCGCCTTCCTCAACATCATCCTGATCAGCGTGCTCGCCTATGCGTGGTATCACGGGCTCGACCCGCATGATGTCGGCTTCGGTCTCTCCTGGGGCGTGCTGGCGGCGGGCATCGTGCAGCTTGCCATCGTCTGGGTGGCGGTGCGCCATGCCGGCATCTCGATCGGCTTCCGCCGGCCGAAAATGACGCCGAACGTCAAGCGGCTCTTGATCCTGGCGCTGCCGGCGGCGATCACCGGCGGCATCACCCAGATCAACCAGCTGATCGGCACCGCGATCGCCTCGGGGCAAAACAGCGCGGTGTCGTCGCTGGCCTATGCCGACCGCATCTACCAGCTGCCGCTCGGCGTCGTCGGCGTGGCGGTGGCGATCG
The DNA here is from genome assembly GCF_058312955.1 of Mesorhizobium sp. LEGMi-168a. NCBI lineage: Bacteria > Pseudomonadati > Pseudomonadota > Alphaproteobacteria > Hyphomicrobiales > Phyllobacteriaceae > Mesorhizobium > Mesorhizobium sp. LEGMi-168a. The sequence continues at coordinate 7,927 of NZ_JBZEGV010000043.1, read as the reverse complement.
TGCTGTTGCCGGAACTGTCGCGGGCGCTGAAATCGGGCAATCTGCTCGAGGCGGCCAATCTGCAGAACCGCTCGGTCGAGTTCACTTTGTTCATGACGCTGCCGGCTGCGGCGGCGCTCTGGGTGATGTCGGAACCGATCGTGCGGCTGGTCTATGAGCGCGGCGCCTTCGCCGCCAACCACTCGACGCCGATCGTCGCCTCGATCCTGGCTATCTTCGGCCTCGGCCTGCCGGCCTTCGTGCTGATCAAGGCCTTCACGCCCGGCTATTTCGCACGCGAGGACACGCGCACCCCGATGATCTTCGCCGCCATCTCGGTCGGCGTGAACGTCGCCATCGCGCTGACGCTGTTTCCGTCGATGGGCGCGCCGGGCATCGCGGTCGCGTCGGCCGTCGCCGGCTGGGCCAACGCGCTGATGCTGCTCGGCATGCTGATAAGGCGCGGCCACTGGGGCCGGGACGTCCCGCTCTTGAAACGCATTCCCCGGCTGGTGCTGTCGGCGGCGGTGATGGCAGTGGCGCTTTACTTCGCCGAGCACTATTTCGCCGCAAAGCTCGGACCCGGCTCGCCGCTGGTGGTCAAGGCAACGACGGTGCTTGCGCTGGTCGGCGGGGGTGCTGCGCTCTACTTCATCACCGCCTTCGGCACCGGCGGCGCCGATTTCGGCATGATCCGGCGCAACGTCAGGCGCGGCTCCGGGAAGTCAGCCCCGTCAATCGCGAAGACCGAACTGGACGAATAAGCCGGGCAAACTGCCGGCCACACCGGGTCTTGATCGTATCGTCGCCTTCGTCCATAAGCGCGCCGTCGCAAGACTTTCGCCGCGCGCGGTTTCCAGCCGCATGATTGGCTCCAAAAAGTCTGCAACTTTTTGGAATCATGCTTAGACGGCCCTCCACAAGCCATGAGGAAATCATGTCCGCCTTCAAGCCACTCGTCTTTTCGGGCGTCCAGCCGACCGGCAATCTGCATCTCGGCAATTATCTCGGCGCCATCAAGAAATTCGTCGCCCTCCAGGAACAGTCCGACTGCATTTACTGCGTCGTCGACCTGCATTCGCTGACGGCGCAGCTCGTGCATCAGGATCTCGGCGACCAGACGCGGTCGATCACCGCGGCGTTCCTCGCCTCCGGCATCGACCCGAAGAAGCACATCGTCTTCAACCAGTCGCGCGTCATCCAGCACGCCGAGCTTGCCTGGATCTTCAACTGCGTGGCGCGCATCGGCTGGATGTACCGCATGACGCAGTTCAAAGACAAAGCCGGCAAGGACCGCGAGAACGCCTCGCTCGGCCTGCTCGCCTATCCGAGCCTGATGGCGGCCGACATCCTGCTCTACCGCGCCACCCATGTGCCGGTGGGCGAGGACCAGAAGCAGCATCTGGAGCTGACCCGCGACATCGCGCAAAAATTCAACAACGACTTCTCCGAGCGTATCGCAGCGCTCGGCGTCGGAGTCGAGATGGAAGTCGGCGAGGAGACTGTGAACGGCTACTTCCCGATCACCGAGCCGGTGATCGGCGGCCCGGCGGCGCGCATCATGAGCCTGCGCGACGGCTCGAAGAAGATGTCGAAGTCCGACCCGTCGGACCTGTCGCGCATCAACCTGACCGACGATGCCGATACCATCTCGAAGAAGATCCGCAAGGCCAAGACCGATCCCGCGGCCTTGCCGAGCGAAGTCGACGGGCTGGAAAGCCGGCCGGAAGCGGAAAACCTGGTCGGCATCTATGCCGGCCTCGCCGAAATCTCGAAGGCCGATGTGCTGAAGGAGTATGGCGGCCAGCAGTTTTCCGTGTTCAAGCCGGCGCTTGCCGACCTTGCGGTGGAGAAGCTCGCGCCGATCGCTTCAGAAATGCGCCGCATCGAGGGCGACCGCGCCTATGTCGACGGCGTGCTGAAGGATGGCGGCGACCGTGCCCGCGCCATCGCCGAGGGCACGATGAAGACGGTGCGCGACATCATCGGCCTGCTGCAGGACTGATCGCTCCTGCCTCGCTGACTTCCATCGCCATGCCCAGCCGGCGGCTTGCCGCCGGTTCGTGGCGGTGGCAGATTGCGGCCGAAATGATACCGAGCAGATAGACATGGTCTCCAAACGCCTCAGCCGCGAAGCCGGCCATCGCCGCAAATTCCTGGCGATCATCGACGACACGCCGGAATGCGAGCGCGCCGTCGCCTACGCCTCGAAGCGGGCGCAGAGCACCAGCGGCGTACTGGTGCTGCTCTATGTGATCGAGCCGGACGATTTCCAGCACTGGCTGGGGGTCGAGAAGATCATGCGCGAGGAAGCCAACGCGACCGCGCGCGCTGCGCTCGACAGCTACGCCAACAAGGTGCGCCAGAAAGTCGGCATCGAGCCGGAGCTGGTGGTGCGCGAGGGCAAGCCGACCGAAGAGATCCATAAGCTGATCGAGGAAGACCAGGACATCGCCATCCTGGTGCTCGCGGCCGGAGCCGGCAAAGAAGGTCCAGGACCTCTGGTGAGCGCCGTGGCCGGCCGGGGCGCGGCCTTCCCCATCCCGGTCACCGTGGTGCCGCAGAACCTCTCCGACGAGGAAATCGAGAGCCTGGCCTGAGGTTCACAAGCCCGCAAAAACATTCCGCCAGCCAGCCGTTCGGGCGTCGCGTTTCGCTTGAATGTCCAGCCGATAGAGCCTATTTAGAATTATTCCAAACTATCGGCCCGGGAAGGGCCTGGAGATACCCATGTTCATCCAGACCGAATCGACGCCGAACCCGGCGACGCTGAAGTTCCTGCCCGGCAAGGAAGTGCTCGTGCAAGGCACCGCCGATTTCCGCGACGCCGAAACGGCAGCCGAGGCCTCGCCGCTGGCCGGCCGGCTGTTCGAGATCCCCGGCGTCACCGGCGTCTTCTTCGGCTACGACTTCATCACCGTGACCAAGGACGGTCCCGACTGGCAACACCTGAAGCCGGCGATCCTCGGCGCCATCATGGAGCATTTCATGTCGGGCGCCCCTGTCATGGCATCGGCGGCTGCTTCGAGCGAGGCAGGCCAGACCGGCGAGTTCTACGACAAGGCCGACGAGGAGCTGGTGGCGACCATCAAGGAGCTGCTCGACACCAGGGTGCGCCCGGCGGTCGCGCAGGACGGCGGCGACGTCACCTTCCGCGGCTTCGAGAACGGCACCGTGTTCCTGCACATGAAGGGCGCCTGCGCCGGCTGCCCGTCATCGACGGCGACGCTGAAGCACGGCATCCAGAACCTGCTTCGTCATTTCGTGCCGGAAGTGCAGCAGGTCGAGCAGGTCGCCTGATCTTCAAGCGGCGACGCCGCAAGCAAGAAACGCAAAAACAAAAAACCGGGCCCCAACAGCCCGGTTTTCTGTTCTTGGACGTCTTGTTGTTGCCTAGACGGTCCGCTTGCGAAAGCTTTCGCCCCCGGCCTTCGTGATCACAGCACGATGACCTTGGCGCCGACCGAGGTGCGGTCGTAGAGATCGATAATGTCCTGGTTCATCAGCCGGATGCAGCCCGACGACATCGCCTTGCCGATCGAGAACCATTCCGGGCTGCCATGCAGGCGGTAGCCCATGTCGCCGCCCTTGTTGAACAGATACATGGCGCGCGCGCCGAGCGGGTTCTTCAGGCCGGGCTCCATGCCGCCGGCAAACTTGGCGAGCTCAGGCTGGCGCTTGATCATCTGCGAAGGCGGCGTCCAGGTCGGCCATTCGCGCTTCAGCGCGATATGGGCGGTGCCGTGCCACTCGAACCCCTCGCGGCCGACGCCGATGCCGTAGCGCATCGCCATGCCGTCGCCCTCGATGAAGTAGAGGAACTTGTTCTGGGTATCGACGATGATGGTGCCGGGCTTCTCCGAAGTGTCGTAGCGCACTTCCTGCCGGTGGTAGCGGGCCGGAACCTTCTCGATCGGGACGCGCGGCAACTGATAGCCAGCATCGGTCATCGCGCCATAGTTGTTGGTGAACAATTGCCCGCCGATGGTGCTGCAGCCGCTGACGGCGGTCGAAAGCGCAAGAGCAGCGAGGATTGCAAATGACTTCAAGCGCATGAATAGGTCCGACGCCCCGCCTTAATATCAGCGGCACGAGTCGGCCGCTTTGTCGCCATCATTCATGCTGGCATTTCTTTTGCTTGCCAAGCGCGCACTGCCTATATGCAAGACCTTCCCCGCCGGTAAGTGCCGAACTGCGGCATTTCGGCAACAGGGCTCACAGGATTGTGAAGCAAAATCAATGGGGCGGCTCGAAGGCTGCCAGAGATCGAGGAGAGCGCCATGAATGTCGGAGATGCCGCCGAGCGTTCCGGCCTGCCGGCCAAGACCATCCGCTACTATGAGGAGATCGGTCTGATCCGACCGGCGCGGGCCGACAACGGCTACCGCGACTACTCCCGCGACGACGTACACCGGCTGGCCTTCCTGCGCCGCGCGCGCAATCTCGGCTTTTCAATCGACGATTGCAGGCAGCTGATGGCGCTCTATCAGGACCGCGACCGCGCCAGCCACGACGTGCGCGAAATCGCCAGCGCCCATGTCAGGGCGATCGAGGAAAAGGTGCGCGAGCTGCAGTCGATGCGCGCGACGCTGCAGAAGCTGGTCCATGCCTGCCACGGCGATGACCGGCCGGACTGCCCGATTCTGGATGACATGGCGGGAGTGGTGGACAGAGACAGTTCTGTGGCCTCATCTCAATGTTCATAGAAATCGGCGGCGGGCATCACGTATGATCGCCTCGACTTTAGCCAGATATACACCGATAAGATCCACCGCGTTCGTCACCATCTTCCCACCAACCGCCGGCGCGTCGGGTAGGTGAAGCGTCACACTTCCAACATCAGCCGGCAACTCGACGTAGTACTTCTCTTCGCTGCCGTCCGGAAGTGACACGATCCAACCTGAACCCCCGTTTTGGTCTCCGATAAAGAAGCTAGTGGCCCCAGGGGGCGACGGCTTAAATCGCTCAATGTCTGAGGATGAAAAGCTAGAGATATACACACTCGTTGTCGTAGGCGTACTCGCCTTCTTCTCGATGCTGGTTCGCAAGTCGTGGAAGAAGCGCATCAACGCATCCGCTTTCATCTCCTCTTGCTTTGGCTGATACCACGAATCGAACTCAACGATGACACTGCGAAGATTTTGTAACGCCCAAGTAGCGTTACGCCCAAAAATGACGGCGTTTCGAAGACCTGTTTTGGCACGGCCTGGCCGGCTTATCATATCCTCTAGCCCAAACTTCGCTGTGCGAAGCAGGTCTTCGGCCTCTGCAATTATTGACTCGGCAGATCGTGACATAGTGCTCTCCCTTGCCGCTTAACAGCAACCCAAGCTAACCTTCTGATTTTTTGACATCCAGAAGACTCATCCAACTCACGATAGCTGAAACGGGTTCAAACCATGAACAAAATCTGGCATGGTACCGGCCATGCCTATCATTTCCCCGATTCCCTTCAACCCCCTGATCGACGGCCGCCAGTCGGAGCGCGCCATGCTGGTGCGGCGCGGCGTGCAGCGCCTGCTTGCCGAGATGGGCGCGCATGTGCTGCCTGAATTGTCCTTGGCCACCGGCCGCCGCGCCGACCTCGTAGCGCTGACCCGGCAGGGCGACATCTGGATCATCGAGATAAAATCCTCGATCGAGGATTTTCGCGTCGACCGCAAATGGCCGGACTATCGGCTGCATTCCGATCGCTTCTTCTTCGCCACCCATCCCGGCGTGCCGCAGGAGATTTTTCCTGAGGAATGCGGCTTCATCCTCTCCGACGGCTATGGTGCCGAGATCCTGCGCGATGCGCCGGAGCACCGCATGGCTGCTGCGACGCGCAAGGCGCTGATGCTGAGGATTGCGCGGGCGGGCGCCGCGCGGCTCTTGGCGGCGGAGCTTGCCGGCGTGGCGGTGCCGGCGCTGGATGGGGAGAGCGAGTAGAGGTCCAGGTTCCTCGGGCGTCGCGTTCCTTCGCGCCCCCCTCTGGCCTGCCGGCCATCTCCCCCACTTGGGGGGAGATCGGCAGCTTCGGCCTCGGCGCACCTTCTCGAACGTTGAAGATTGGCGAAGGTGGCGGCGACAGCCAATCTCCCCCCATGTGGGGGAGATGTCCGGCAGGACAGAGGGGGGCGCTGTCCCGCCGGCTTGTCAAAGCGAGCACTTAACCCCCGCAAGCTGTGTTTGGTAAGGCGGCGATGTATCTCGAACCGATGCTGGCCAGTCCTACTCCACGTCCTCTTCCGCCCCACCCGCCGCCGGCGCCGCAAGCAACACGGCCGCGCCCACTAACGCCGCGACCAGCGAGCCGCCGAGGATGCCGACCTTCACCGCATCCTGCAGTGCCACGTCATTGGCGAAGGCGAGCAGGCCGATGAACAGGCTCATCGTGAAGCCGATGCCGCAGAGCAGCGAGATGCCCAGCATATGCAGCCAGCCGGCATTGACCGGCAGGTCGGCGAGGCCGAGCCGGATGGCGATGGCCGAGGAGCCGAAGACGCCGACCAGCTTGCCGAGCACGAGGCCGGCCCCAACACCCAATGTCAGCGGCTCGACCAGGGCGGCGAAGCTCAGGCCGCCGAGCGAGACGCCGGCATTGGCGAAGCCGAAGATCGGGATGACGACGAAGGGCACCAGCTTGTGCAGGCCGTGCTCCAGCCGGTGCAGCGGCGAATGCTCGAGATCGTGGCTGATGCCGGGCGAGCGCTCGAGCGGAATGGTGAGCGCCAGCGCCACGCCGGCAAGCGTTGCATGCACGCCCGACTTCAGCACCAGCACCCACAGCACCGCGCCGATCACGAGATAAGGCAAGAGGGTCATCACCCGCATGCGGTTGAGCACGATCAGCACGGCGATGGCCGCGAAGGCCGCCGCCAGATAAGCGAGCGACAGGCCGCTGGTATAGAACAGCGCGATGATGATGACGGCGCCGAGATCGTCGATGATGGCCAAAGCGGTGAGGAACACTTTCAGCGAGGCCGGCACGCGGCTGCCGAGCAGAGAGAGGACGCCGAGCGCAAAGGCGATGTCGGTGGCGGTCGGGATCGCCCAGCCGGAAAGGGCTGCCTGATTGTCGCGGTTGATGGCGACATAAACCAGCGCCGGAACCACCATGCCGCCGGCGGCGGCGATGCCTGGCAGCACGCGGCGCGGCCAGGTGGAGAGCTGGCCGTCCAGCATCTCGCGCTTGATCTCCAGCCCGACCAGCAGGAAGAACACCGCCATCAGCCCGTCATTGATCCAGTGCGAGACGCTGAGCGGTCCGAGATAGGCGTGGAGGACGGCGAAATAGGTTTCGGCGAGCGGCGAGTTGGCGACGACCAGCGCCAGCGCCGCTGCCGCCATCAGGATGATGCCGCCGGCCGCCTCGCCGTCGAGGAATTCGCGAAGGATCGATTTCGGCCGCTCGTCTTTCATGGATCCTCCGTCACATGGCCGGAATCATCTCACGGGATGATGCGCAAGCCCGAGCAGCGAGGCAAGCTTCGGACCGTGCTTCGTCCGGGCAATCGCCTCTGGTTTCGAATTCGCCCCATCGTCCTCTCCGAGGTTGGCGCCGCCCCTCACCTGCCTGGCGGCATCCTCTCCCCGTATAGTGACGGGGAGAGGGACGCTGTGTCCGAACCGGATAGATAGGTAACAGAGTGGACCGATTGGATGGGTGACAGTTTTCTCGTTAGCCGGGAGGGACCGGCGATGGTTTGGCGAGAGACAGGCATCATGGATGAGCGGCTTCGTTTTGTGGTGGAATGCCTTTCTGGCGAGGAGACGATGACGCAGCTTTGCGCGGCCTTCGAGATCTCGCGCAAGACCGGCTACAAATGGCTTGGCCGCTATCGCGAGCTCGGCCCGGAAGGCCTGCACGACCGGCCGCGGGCGCCGCTCAATCATGGCCGGGCGACGGCAGCGGAGCTGGTGGAGCGGATCGTGGCGGAGAAGGAGGCGCATCCGCTATGGGGGCCGA